>JACXUN010000029.1 GCA_014763905.1 Campylobacterales bacterium | reverse complement strand
GGCTAGTCCTACGAATTTTGATTTTTCAAATCTTACCTATTTTTAGGCTTCTGTGACTATGATATCCCGTCGAACTCAGGTTCCTAGCCTCTGACTCCTCAAACCTAATTCATCTGAGTTGAAAATTACAATGCAACCTTCTTGAAAAAGTCTCGTACATACTCATATCCGGAATAGAGTGTCAGTACTACTGCTATCCACAGTAGAATCTCACCACCATACCATCCCATCAGCAGAAAACCTATCGCAATCATCTGAATGACTGTCTTGACTTTGCCCATCCATGAGGCGGCGATATCAATCCCTTCGGCTACCGCTGAAACACGCAATCCGGTGATAAACAGTTCACGGGTTAAGATCAGGTAAATCGCCCACGGTGAAGCCTCTCCTAGCATCATCAGTCCTAAAAATCCTGCTAGGGTGAGCATCTTGTCCGATAAGGGATCCAGAATCTTTCCCATGGTCGTGATCTGATTAAAGGTACGAGCCACATAGCCGTCAAAGAAATCGGTCGCACTTGCCAGCACAAAAATAAAGGCAGCCGCATAGTTCAGCCATGAGGGGTGGATACCGGCAAAGATTTTAGCATCTTGATTGACCAGCAGCATAAACATGATTGGAGCAAGGAGTAGACGGATAAAAGCTAAGATATTGGGAATATTGACGATTTTGTTTTGGTGCATAGAGAGCGTTTCCTATATGATTGAATTGCTAGGGTGCGTTTCCCAACGCACCATTATGCAAATATTTTTTGGTGCGTTGGGAAACGCACCCTACATAAGCATTATGGAACGAAAGAAAAGAAGAGAAAATTATTTAAACGTGGTTCCACCGTCAACTACAATAGTCTGTCCGGTAATCCAACTCGCTTCGTCAGTACAGAGGAAATAGACCGCTCCCGCGATATCTTCCGGGCTTCCCATTCGACCGATGGCTGAACGTTTGATGGTTTCGGCTTTGACCTCTTCATAGTTGGTAAAGGCTTTAAGTGCATCCGTATCAATCGGTCCGCCCGATACGGCATTGACTCGGATATTCATCTCTCCGAGTTCTACCGCTGCGTATCGGCTCATTGCTTCCACGGCGGCTTTATTGGTTCCGTGTCCGGCATAGTTTTCGATATAGACAAGGTTACCGGTAGAACTCATAGTGACGATGCTTCCGCCACCTACTTTTTCCATTCGTTTGGCTGCCTCTTGCGAACCGACGACGAAGGCATTTACCGTTGCGGTATAGATATTGTTGAGTCCTCTAGGTTTAAGACGCATAAACCGTCCATATCCGCCGACTACAGAACGACCATATATCATCGCATTGGAGATAAAGAAGTCTACTCGGTCGAAATCTTGATCAATGGCTTGAAAGAGCGGTTTAAATTCATCCGGTTCCAAGATATTGAGTGGATAGGCTCGTGCTTTGATACCGTATTGAGTCTCTAAATCTGTAGAGATTACTTGAGCCGCTTCGGCATTACTGTTATAGGTAAACGCAACATTAACCCCTTGGCTGGCAAATTTTTCGGCGATGGCTTTTCCTATCCCTTTGGTGGCTCCAGTAATTACAACCGTTTTTCCTTGATTTGACATCCGTTATACTCCTACAATCTTATAGTTATTTATGACCTCTTCTATCAGACGCATATGTTTGCTGCTCGGCTCAACCAATGGCAGTCGATACTCCAAATGATCAATCAATCCGGCGATATACATAGCCGCTTTGATCGGAATCGGGTTGCTCTCACAGAAGAGGACTTTATTAACTGGATAGAGTTTGTCATTCAAGGCTTTTGCCGTTTGAAAATCGCCTTTGAGAGCCGCATGTACCAGTTGACTTTTCATATCCGGCAGCAAGTTTGCCGTGACTGAGGTGACCCCTTTTCCGCCGCTGGCAAGAATCGGATAATCAATCGCGTCATCACCGGAAAAAACATAAAGATCAGGACGTTTTGATAGCAGTTCTACCGTTCGTTCAATCGATCCGGTCGCCTCTTTGATTCCAAAAATATTCGGCACATTGTCAAAAAGTCGCCACACCGTTTCCGCTTTGATATCAACGCCGGTACGTCCCGGAACATTATAGAGCATAAATGGAATCTCTACCGATTTGGCGATCGCTTTATAGTGTTGATAGAGTCCCTCTTGGCTTGGTTTATTATAGTAAGGACTGACGGAGAAGATCGCATCAACACCACATGCTTCCGCATGTCGTGCAATGTCGATCGCTTCATGGGTGGCATTGCTTCCGGCTCCGGCTAGTACTTTAGTAGAGGTATCTTTACATACTGCTACCGCAATCTCGATACATCGTTTATGCTCATCGTGACTGAGTGTTGCACTCTCTCCGGTGGTGCCGACTGGGCATACCGCATCGATACCGTTATCAATCTGTCGCTGGATGAGTTTGGCATAGGTTGCCTCATCTAAAGAGCCATTTTTAAATGGCGTGATTATTGCGGTGGTCGCACCGCTGATTAAATTACTCATTTACCTTCCTACTTACAGGGATTATTTGGATTTTTTCATAATGACGGTCGTGGCTAAGTCATTGTTGAAATACTTTTTGGCGACGGCGGTGACCATTTCTGGTGTAATTTTATCTAAATTCTCTTCATATTTTAGTAAAGGTTGAAGATTCCCGCGTACCAAATAGCTTCCGAATAGAGAGTTGACACTCGACGAACTTTCCAATGAATAGATAAAGTCGGCTTTGGCATTAATCTTGATCTTCTCTAACTCCTCTTTTTTGACATCACCGTTTTTGAGCTTCTCAATCTCTTCATGAATCGCCGCTTCCAATGTCTCCAGTTTGACACCCGGATTGGCAAGTCCCATAAAGATAAAGATTCCCGGATCGGTCATCTCCATATTGTACCCATAGACTTGGTTGGCTAACTGTTTCTCATCAATAATACTTTTGTGCAAGCGTGAGCTTTGTCCCGAACTCAGCAGTTCGGAGATGGCTGAGAGTACCACTTGATCTTCATGCTCAAAGTTTGGAATCGGGTAGGCAATGGCAAGGGTATCAACGGTGTTATTCTCTTTGAGAATTACTTGGCGGATACTGCCGTCACGTTTTGGTTCGACCGGATGAATCTCCGGTACTTTAGGCTGTCGGTTAGGAATCTTGCCAAATTTAGCTTCTGCCTCTTTGAATACGGTCTTTGTATCGACATCGCCGGTGACGATTAAAATGGCATTGTTGGGTTGATAATAACGCTCATGAAATGCTTTGATATCCTCAATCGTCCAAGTCAAAATATCATTCATAAACCCAATCGGTGTCCAGTGGTATGGGTGGGCGGTATAGTGGGTATTGAAGAGTCGGAAGTAGAGATAACCGATCGGCGGGTTATCGGTACGGACACGACGCTCCTCTGCGACGACATCACGCTCTACTTGAAACTCCTCATCTTTGAGATTGAGATTTTCCATCAACTCTGCAAATAGCTCCATCGAGGTACTGAGGTTTTGAGTCGAAGAGGTAATAAAATAGTGTGTATAGTCAAAACTGGTGGAGGCGTTGGTGATACCGCCTTTGGATTTGACGATTTTGTCAAACTCACCCGCTTCTAAATTCTTGGTTGATTTGAAGTTGAGATGTTCCAACATATGGGCGATACCGCTTTTGCCCATTACCTCATTGCGGCTTCCGACCTTGTAGAAGATATCGGTAGTGATCACATTGGTGTTGTTATGCATGGGGATAACGACCACCTCTAGTCCATTGGCTAATGTTTTGCTATAGTGTTTTGGTAATGAGTTCGCCATTAAAAATCCTGTTGTAAATAGAGTAAAAAATAAAAATTTAATGATATTAGTGTTGATCATGATAGTCAGCTCCAATCGCTTCGGTGATATTGCTATATCCGTCGGCTTTGAGTAGTCTGGTGAGTCCTTCATTGATCTCTTTGATCATTTTGGGTCCATTATAGATCAGCATACTATAGACCTGAACCAGAGAGGCTCCCGCTTTGATCCGTCGGTAGGCATCGGCTGCATCTTCGATCCCGCCAACGGAAATTAAAATCGTTTTACCATACAGTTCTTGGGCAATGGCTTGAAAGAGTTTGAATGACTTTTCCCGAACCAACGTTCCCGAAATACCGCCGAAACTTTGTGCATGTGGGGTTAATGAGTAGTCGATGGTGGTATTGGTCGCGATAATACCGGCAGCACCGGCTTCAACCGCAGTTTTACATAAGGCAACGGCATCACCTGCCTCCATATCTGGAGCGATTTTTAAAAAGATCGGTTGATCAGTTATCGTTTTTGCCATTGCAAAGAGCGCTTTGATAAAGTTCTCATTTTGGAGATCACGTAATCCCGGTGTATTGGGTGAGGAGATATTGATAATGATATAGTCACCGTAATTTTTGAACGCCTTAAGAAGCATCTCATAGTCATTGAGAGCCTCATTTTCCGGGGTGACTTTGTTTTTTCCGATATTGATACCGATCGGGTAGTCAAAAAAGTAGAGCTTTTTGAGTCGTTGGATCATATAGTGGCTGCCTCGGTTATTGAATCCCATGGCGTTTTGGATCGAACGATCCTCTTTGAGTCTAAAGAGCCGCGGACGAGGATTCCCATCCTGCGGTTTTGGCGTTACCGTTCCAATTTCGGTAAATCCAAAACCCAATGTCGGCATTGCGGTAATATACTCGCCGTTTTTATCAAAACCGGCAGCTAAACCGACCGGATTGGCAAAGGTACGTCCAAAAAGCTTTTGGGATAAAATTGGGTTACTAACAAAGTAGTGATTTTTAAATAGACGTAGTAAGCTCGGAAAATAGGCGACCGAACGCAACCCGAGACCGGCTATAGTATGTGCCGTCTCCGGGTCGAACTTGAAGAGAACGCTTTTAACTGTTTCGTAAGAAAAAAATGACAATAGATACTCCCAATAGTTGATGGGTCGTATTATATCAAAAAGTTCCTATTGAAAATAGTAGTGAAGTGAGAGCATTGCGTCATTGACCTTGTCTATCGACTCTAAATTGGTTGTTTTCATATAGCGGTATCCTAAGTCGATATCGACTTTATCATTGATGACATAGTTGATTCCGCCGTTGAGACCATATAGGTAACCTCTATCAGTTGAGACAGCATTCATATTGTTTTTATGCTCCATCACACCGATTGAGAAACCGATATACGGTTTAACCGGTAATGTTTCAAACATCTCGGTCAAAATCCCGTGATCGATTTGAGCAATAAGACTCTGCATCTTATTATCACTGTTTTGAGCGAAGTTGTAGCTGATAGCGGTTCGCCACATGGCACTTTGCTGACCGTACTTGATCGCTACGGTTTGGGTTGAAATATCTTCATATTCGCTGCTGGAGACTTGTAGTCCAAGAAAGCTGTACATGGCATCTCCGCCTGCTTGACTGAGGGAACTGAACAGTGTTAATGTTAAGAGTGTTTTACTAAAAATATATTTCATTTTATACAAACCTTGTGTTGTTAAATGTTAGGCAAATTATATCACCTTTTAGTTTATATTAAACTAATCTTAAGCGGTTTAGCAAAAGAAAAATAAAAAGTGAACCGGCAGAAACCAAAATAATTGATGCCCCCGAAGCGATATCAAAACGGTACGAGAACCACAAGCCGCATAGGGTAAAAAATGAGGAGAATATTCCGGAGAGTATCATCATCTTAGCCAGTGTAGTGGAGAGCCGTTCGGCAATATAGACCGGAATGGTCAAGAGAGCAATGACCAAGATCAGCCCCACCACCTTAATCGCGACCACAATGGTTAACGCAGAGAGAATCAATATCAGCATATAGAAAAATGGGACATTGATCCCTCGTAGGGTGGCATATTCGCTGTCATAAGAGACCGCTAAGATATCACGATACCAAAAAGTCATAATGATCATAATTGCAACCAGCAGACCACCCATATAGTAGATATCCTC
The DNA here is from genome assembly GCA_014763905.1 of Campylobacterales bacterium. GTDB lineage: Bacteria > Campylobacterota > Campylobacteria > Campylobacterales > Sulfurovaceae > UBA1140. The sequence goes on along the minus strand of JACXUN010000029.1, from coordinate 4,742 downwards.
TTGGCTGACGGCTAAAATCGATCCAAAGAGATAACTCATCAGATCAACACTGTATCCTGGTGTCAAATCGATAAAGACCACGCCTAGTGCCATACCGATTGCCCACATCAGTCCGATAAAGGTATCCATTCGATTGCGATGATGCAGGGTGATAAAGGCGATAATCAGTGCCGCCACTACGGCAAAGAGTGAAGCTCCTAAAAAGATAGGAATACCTAAAAATACGGCTAAGCCAATCCCGCCGTAAGCGGTATGAGCAATTCCGCCGGCTAAAAAAACCATACGATTGACGACTATTAGGGAACCGATAATCCCCGATGCGATGGAGACAAGCACACCGGCAATCAAGGCATTTTGAACAAAATCATAACTGAGTGCTTCGATCATAGCTGACCTACCCGTTTAATATCATTGAAAAGTTCTACTTCACAGAAGTGGGCTTTGGTTTTTTCTTGCAGGGTTAGGGTGTGTTCGGTGAGCCGTTTATTGATATGCACGACTTTATTGGCATAATTTAAAATTACCGAAATGTCATGACTGACAACCAAAATCGTAATGGTTTTATTGAGCAGTTGCAACAGTTCATAAATTTGTTTTTGTCCGTCGATATCGATGCTTGCCGTCGGTTCATCCAAAATCAGAATCTGCGGATGAGCACACAAAGCTCGTGCGATCATAACCCGCTGCCGCTGTCCGCCGGAGAGATTCCCGATCTTGTGTTCGGCAAACTGCTCCATACCTACTTGTGCCAACGCTCCCATCGCACACATAATCTCCTCTTTGGCATAGCCAAATAGCGGACGTTTGGTTCCGATATGCCCCATGAGTACCACTTCGATGACTTTGATAGGGAAATCGGTATTGACATTGGTGTTTTGCGGGACATAGCCGATCTTGGAGAGGTTTTTGGTTGGCTTTTCGCCAAAAGTGCGGATGGTTCCCTCTTGGACGGGATTGATACCCAAAATGAGTTTCAGCAGAGTTGATTTTCCTCCGCCGTTCGGACCGATAATCGCCAAGAAATCTTTCTCTTCAACGCAGAGATGAATATTTTCTAAAATTTTCTGTTTCCCGTACGCAAACGAGAGATTGTTGATAGCAATAATAGACATATTAGTGTTGTGCTCCTGCACGAATCGCCCGAGCCAAATTAATCAGATTTTGTGACCAGTCTGCTGCCAATGCAGAGCTCTTGATCACCTCAATACCCAATTCATCGGCAATCGTCTGAGCCGCTTTATCCGAAAATTCCGGTTGGGTAAAAATGGCCCGAACTTTCTCTTCTTTGGCTTCTTTGATGATAGCGATCAATTGACGAGGTTTTGGGCTTTTGCCTTCAATCTCTACGGCTAGTTGACGGAGATCGTACTCTTTGGCAAAATATCCCCAACTTGGATGAAAGACCATAAAGGTACTCTGTGGCGGAACTTTGTCTAATAATCCTTTGATATGACACTGCAGCTCATTGAGTTCTTTGATATAGCTTTCCAGATTGCTATGGTAGTAATCGGTTCCGTTAACATCGAGCTTGATTAAGGCTTCATAGATATTACGGGCAATGATTTTAGCATGATCGGGGGTCATCCAGACATGGGGGTCTAACCGTTCATGCTCTTCATGATGTGTTGCTTCTCCTTCATGATGGCGTTCTCCCTCCATGGGAATACGTTGGATTCCTTGTGAGACATCGGTAATGACCAGCTTACGGTTTTGGTTTTGAAATTTCGGCAGCCAGATCGTTTCAAACTCCACTCCGATACTAAGATAGAGATCGGCTGTGCCGACTGCTTTCATTTGGGAGGGTTTGGGTTCATAGGTATGCGGTGAACTGCCCGCTTCGACCATGACCGAACTGTTGACCCGATCCCCTCCGATTTTTTGAACAAATTCCAGTTCCGGCGGGATGCTCACCACAACATTGAGTTGGGCATATAACTGGGTACTTAGTACAATAGATAATAATAAAAATAGTGACTTCTTCATGCGGAATAGTAGCATATTGTTGGTTATAAGTGTTGAAATCAAAGCAGCTTCTTCATGGTTTTGATAGGATTGTAGTTATAATTACTCCCAAATTTTTTAAGGATACCAAATAAATGAAACGTTTTATTATACTGATTGCATTTTTTATTACTACCCGGATGCTTCATGCAACCTGTTCGGAATCACCGCAGTATTGGCAGATGCAAATGCGGCAGAGTCCGGCTATCGAGCAGTTTTTTATGCAGAACTATCGGTGTCAACGCAATTTTTATCAACACCTAAATACCGCTCAAAAGATCTATTTTGATACGGTGATTTATCCCGGTAATTTGACGGAGGAGCAGTATCAGAATCGCTGGTTGGCAATGTCGATGCAGGATGACCGAGCATTTTTCAAAACTTTTACCTTTTTCAATAACTATTTTACCGCCCACAAAGACTCTATTACCACCAAGCAGCTGGAGTGTTTTCAAGCACAGAAAGGATTTCCGCGGTATGTTCCCAGAGAGCAGTTTTATCGGGAGTTGGCTCAGCGTGATATGAGTCATGATGTGAGTTATCTCTATCCGTTGATCCGCTGGTCGTATGCAAATAACGGAATCGATATGAGTCTGAGTGCTCAGCGGGTACAGAGAGCCGAACAGCTTTTTGGAATTAAACGGGGCAAAATAGGGGATAGCGAACAGTTTGCTCGATTTTTGGCTCTCTATGATGCGGAGTATGATTATGTCGCCAATGAATTGGCAAATCAGATCAATATTACCCCGATAACGGCATATAAGCTGCTGGTGATTCTCACTTATCTGGAGTCGCGGGGAAATATCTTTGCTGTCTCTAATACCGGAGCGTTTGGACCGTTGCAGTCGACGCTTCATTTTTATATGTTGTATGGAGAGCCGAACAATCCGTTTGATCCCAAGGCGAGTTTAGCCAAATTAGCCAATAAGTTCGTGCATTACTATCGAGAAGGGAGAACGTTGGATGCTTCCGTTATTGCCTACAAATCAGGAAGTCTGAATAAATGCACTAACGGTATGGGACAGAACAGTGCGGATTGTCAATACTATTATAATTACAAAAACTATATGTCGCGAATGGATGGAGTATGGGATAAAGGAGAGATCTCCCGCTATATGACGGGTAACTCCTATTTCTTTCCTGAATTGGCTCAGCTTCAGCGTCTGCACAATCCAAACGGATTGGTTTATTATGAACCGTATCAATATGCGGTACCCAAAAACGGCTTATTATCAGATCGTCTTCAAAACACGATCTATCTTTCCGGTGTGGTTTCGAAATCATTAGGGAAGATGAAGCGGAGTGAGATTTATAAACTGCAGGATAGGTACGGTGTCAATCAGATTGAGGTGATTTCGGATAAGAGTATTTGCCGGTGATTTTATCTTTTTGTCGTAGATTCCCGTCTTACAAAATCCTGATAACCTGAGTTCGACGGGATATCAAGTTTTTTGGTTATCATTTCAAAAAAAGGAACCGAATGGTGATTTTACGAATTTTGATATTACTTTTTAGTTTGGTATTTCTTGGAACCGCAAATGAGAATCTCAAAAATCCATTTTTATGGGAGGTTACCAAAGGAAAACAGCATTTTTATCTCTTTGGTACGATGCATCTGGCTACGCCTGAACTGCAAACACTGCCTCAATCTTTAATCAAGATTATCCATCAGAGTGATGCCGTCTATACCGAAATCGAACTGGATACCAAATCGCAACTGGAAGTGGTCAAATATATCATGAGAGAGGATAATCGAACCCTCCAAGAGATTCTCCCACTGAAACTCTATCAGGATTTAGAAACCTATCTGGCGACGATCAATCCTCAATTGACAATGAAACCATTTCAACAGATGAAGATATGGGGAGTGGCATCGACATTGAGTCTCGTGAAATATCAACTCAAATACCCCCGATTGAAGGCGATTGATCAGGTAATCTATACTTATGCCCGAACACACAATATCCCAGTTGGTGGGGTTGAAACATTAGCCGAGCAGTTCGGGGCAATGGATAGCTTTAGTCAAGAGGAGCAGATCAACTATCTGGAGTCGACATTGGCATATCTCAACGGTCATGAAGATTTAATCGAGAAGTTGAAGCAGCACTATATCGAAGGGAACGCTCAAAAGACGCTGATATTTATCAGCAGTATGATGTATCAAATCCCAAAATATAAAGCATTGGAAGAGAAGTTAATGCAGCGACTGCTCTACGACCGCAACATCCGCATGGCACAACGTATCGACAAAATCGTACAAACCGATCCCCGAAAGCAGTTTCTTTTTGCCTTTGGGGTGATGCACTTTTTGGGTGAGCGGAGTGTGATACAGTATCTTCAAAACTATGGATATTTGGTTAAACGTGTCAAGTAGCCGACAATTGCTTTTCAATCTCCAAAACTTTTTTCTTGGTCTTGATCACCGAATCGGGATTGAGCGAGATTGAATCGATACCGAGTTCTACCAGATATGCTGCTACTTCAGGATAGTCCGACGGGGCTTGTCCGCAGATACCGATGTATTTTCCGGCTCGTTTACACGCTTCGATGGCGAGTTTGAACTGGTGCCGCATTGCCGGGTTACGCTCATTGAAAATCGATGAGACCAGACTGCTGTCTCGATCGACTCCCAAGGTCAACTGGGCCAAATCGTTGGAACCGATACTAAATCTGTCGAAATCTTTGAGGAATTCGTCGGCGAGAATCAACTTCTCAAATCATAAATTTTTATAAAAATATCT
>JACXUN010000028.1 GCA_014763905.1 Campylobacterales bacterium | reverse complement strand
CCTTTTCACAAATCACGTCTGCCATCTGATGTAGGTGTCGATAGATCCAGGCATTTTCACGGTTCAACCAGACATCGTAGTAGCCTTTATCACCCCAAGAGGAGGGATTTGGATTGACCATCTGGTTTTGCGGATACATCGTGAGGTAGTCTAACGGCGTGATGGCTTTGATCACCCCATGCTGATGAATCTCTTTGAAGAGGTGATAGAGGAAATCCGGTCCTTCAAACCACCAGTGTCCAAAAAGTTCGGCATCGTACGGGGAGACGATCATCGGCGTTCTGTCCATCAATGAGCCAAGATGCTCTAATTGCTTTTCCCGGTTGTAGTGGAAATTTCGGGCGTGGTCAGCGGTTCTGGATTTGGCGACATGCGGCACATAGACCTCTTTGTGATCGGTTTCACCGGTGATTTTATGGTATTTATACCCGGTAAAGACCCTTACTCCGTCCGGATTGATATACGGTTGGATATAGTCATAATCCAAGTCATATCCGATATCGCGATAGAAGTCTCGATAGTTCAAATCTCCCGGATATCCTTCCTTGGAACTCCAAACCTGTTTGGAGGATTCGGCATCACGACCAAAGGCAGCCACCGAGTGTGGCGTATAAGCCGGAGCATAAACCCCATACATCGCGGTTGGTCGTCCATAGACTAAGGCATGAGAGTCGACGATAAAGAAATCAATCTCATTGGCTTTGAGAATCTCATCCAATCCATCATAATAGGCACACTCCGGCAGCCAGATTCCCCGCGGTGCTCGGTTGAAATGTTTTTTGTGGGCTTGGACAGCCACTTCGATTTGCACCTCGACCGCTTTCTTATTCACATTGAGAAGCGGGAGGAAACCGTGGGTTGCTCCGCAGGTGATTACTTCTAGTGAACCGGCGTTGTAAAAGTGCCGATAGCCATTAAGAACATTACCGGCTAAGAAACCGTTAAAAAAGGCTTTGGTCTCCACAAAGAGGTTGTGATAAAAACGGGCGATATCACGATACTCATCACTGTCTGCGGTTCGCTGCACCTCTTTTTCGCCCAGTTCGATCTGCCGATCCAGATAGACTTGGTACTTCTGCATCAGGTGAGCATCATCGAGCATCTCGGCTAACGGCGGGGTAACTGAGGTGGTCAATTTAAACGGAATCTGCTCCTCTTCAAGCTGTTTGAGACGTTGAAACAGCGGGATATAACACTCAGTGATCGCCTCAAAGAGCCAATGCTCTTCCAAGAAGTTATCATACTCGGGATGTTTGACAAACGGGAGATGGGAGTGAAGAACCGGTACCCAATAACCTTTAACCATTTTCTACTCCTTTATGTAAGCTGCTGGAGCTGAACTGCTCCTCATCGACACGGCTCAACTGCTTTAGCCGTTCGATCTCTTCAATATATTGTGCCGAAGAGATACCGCCGCTTATCATCTGAGACTGCATGGTGGAGGTAAGCATATCGATCCATACTTTTTCTCTTTTGATCCATATCTCATCTTCCGGTGAAGGCCATTTGAGTTGGTTGGAGAAGGTATGCACCGTATTGGAGTGCATCAACTCCGTAAAAACATTATCCTTTGGAAAACCGATTGAGACGTGAATATCTCGATCTTCAAAGGTTTGATCTAAAAAGTATTCACCCAGAGCAAAAGAGGAGGTGAATTCAAACACGATACGCTCTCCATGATAGACTTTAAATATCAACTGATCGTGGTTCAAATCGAGTTGATTTTGTTGAAGTGTTTGATCTGAAACCTCCCAATAGATATAATAGGTGGATAAGTTGACGGGAAGCAGTCTGAGATAGTCTCTGTTGTATCGACTAGGAATTGGAAATTTATTCACTTCTTCATTAGGGTTATCGTAGGTAGTGGTATCAATGGCGTGTGAAGTACTGGAAAAATCGTTTTCGATACTGATACTTTTATGAGCCAAATCTTGATTAGATTTATGCATTAAATTCCTTTTTTATATCATATTGTATTATAACCAAATAGGGTTACAAGGTTACTGCGGAAGCGGTCTATTTATTATACATCTTCTCATAATATTCATGAGCCATTCGCCCTGAATCAAACGTCGGTGCGATGTCATGAATCGCATTTTTCATCATCTCGACCCACTGTTTTGGGTCGTCATAATAGAGTGGAATCACTTTGTTTTCCAATAGCTCCATGAGATTGGCGTTATCTAGGTGATCTTGCTCTTCATTGGAGAGTCCCGGTTGTTGAGCCGGAATCGTAAAGGCGTTAATCCCTTCCCGACAAAACTCAGGATGCCATCCGTCCGGCATAGAGAGGTGAATCGCTCCGTTCATTGCTGCCGTCATCCCGCTGGTACCGCTCGCCTCGCGGGTCATTCTTGGAGTATTGAGCCAGATATCGGCACCTTTTTTGAGCATCATGGAGAGATTGAGCTCGTATCCGACCAGCACTGCCACATTTTTATACTCACGGCTCATATAGTTCAACTCATTAAAGAAGTTGACCGCTTGACTGTCAAACGGATACGGTTTTCCCGCCCAGATGATCTGGATCGGATAGTTGGCATCGGTGATCAATTTGGCAAAACGTGCAAAATCATACTCTAACAGCCGTGGGCGTTTATATTCGGCAAAGCGTCTCGCCCAGACGATGGTGAGGACTTCCGGGTCGAACATCTTTCCGGTCTGGTTCGCCACCTCGATAAAAAGCAGCCGTTTGAGATGTTTTTTACGGGCTTCCAGTTCAAAGTCTTTCGCCTCTTCAACGGCACGTAAGAGTCCTTTATCGGTCCAGTACTTTTTGTTTTGGGCATTGGTGATGGAGATGATCTCACAGCGGTTTTCGATATTGAACCACATTTGATTGGCGACTTCACCGTGAATCTTGGAGACACCGTTGGCGATTTTCGCGGTGGTTAAGGCTCCGACGGTGAGACTAAACTGCTCCCCTTGGATACCGGTAATGCTGCGAACCTCTTCGAGTGAGAGACCGTTAAAGAAGCCCATACGGTGCAGCAGGTGAATATTATGCTCTTCGTTTCCGGCTCGCTCTGGTGTATGGGTGGTAAAGACCACTCGGCGTTTGAGTTCATCGAGATTGCGGTATCGACTATAGAGTTCAAAGACCATCGGCAAGGCATGACCCTCATTCATATGGTAGATATCGACGGGGTGATTGATCTGTTCTAGTACTTTGGCTCCGCCGATACCAAGTACGATCTCCTGTGCGATACGGGTCTCATTGTTGGCATCATAGAGTTTATGGGTAATGGTGCGGGAGAGGTAATCATTTTCCGGAATATCGGTCGTAAGCAGGATCAGCGGTGCAGTTCCAAACAGTTTGCCCGGCACCAAGAAGGCTTTGACCTGAACCGGCTTGCCGTTGATGGTGACGGTGACGGTGGTGTTCAAATCTTCGAGAAAGTAGTAGCGTTTGCGTCTAAACTCCACTTTGAGATTGCGATCTTCATCTCGGGCTTGATCATAATAACCGTAACTCCATAAGATACCGATTCCGATCATGTTTTGCTGTAAATCAAAAGCACTTCGCATATGGGAACCGGCTAGAAAACCAAGTCCGCCGGAATAGATTTTGAGAGCTTGGTGCATTGCAAACTCCATTGAAAAGTAGGCGACACTGGTGCTATATTCTGGGCGAATGGTATAAGGGTGAAGCGGTTGCATGAATGATCTCTCCTAGTGTTGTTGATAAAGTTCTCGATAAAGTGCTGCCGAATGTTTCCATGAGTTATCCACTTGCATATCGTGTTTGACGATCTCATTAAATTTCTCACGGTTACCGTAAAGCGAGAGGGCTTTGCTGATGGCATGCATAAACCAGAACATATTATGCTCTTCAAAAGTGATCCCGACACCGCCGTGGTTCTCCAGCTCTCCGATATCGGTAAAATCGGTTACCGTATCTCTGAGTCCTCCGGTTTTGGCGACAATCGGCAGCGTCCCATACCGCATCGCAATCATCTGATTGAGACCGCACGGTTCAAAAATGGACGGCATCAGCAGAAAGTCGGCTCCGGCATAGAGTTTTCGGCTGAGAGCCTCATCATATCCGATAATGATACGGATATTGTCATAGCGATTGGCTAATGCCGCAAAACGGTGGGTATAATAATCCTCTCCACTCCCTAGGATCACCACATTGGCTTCAAAATCTTTAAAGAGTGAAAGACTCTCTAAAATCAGATCGAGTCCCTTCTGTTTGGTAAATCGTCCGATAAAGACAAAGAGCGGTTTTCCCTCATCACTCAGCCCTACTTCGGCTAACAAGGCACTTTTATTGCTAAGTTTTCCGTTTTTAAAGGTCCGGGCAGTAAAGTTTTTATAGAGGTCTTGATCGCTTTTGGGATCAAATACCTCGTAACTGATACCGTTGAGAATACCGGTGAGTTTATGGCTGTTGACTTGAAGCGTCTCATTCAGCCCATATCCAAATATCGGGGTTTGAATCTCATTGGCATAGCTGTGGCTAACGGTGGTAATCTGGTCGGCAAAAAAGATACCGGCTTTGAGATAGTTGACTTTGTCATAATACTCCAACCCCTCAAATTTGAAACATTTTTCCCAATCGATCTCCAGTTCATTCATCACCGATTTGGCAAAGATTCCTTGATAGGCGAGATTGTGAATGGTGAGGACAATTTTTTGCGGGAGGTGGTAGCGGGTTTTAGCAAGCAATGGCACCAAGGCACTCTGCCAATCATTGACATGGATGGTCTGGATATCCAGTTCCATACGGATCATCACCTCTAGTACGGCATAGCTGAAGAGTCCAAATCGCAGTCCATTATCTCCGAAATCCCCGTGTTGGTCATTATAGAGTCCTTGACGATTGCAGAGTATTGGATTGTAGACAAAAAGATCGTCCGGCATATCTTCTCGGTGAAAAATATCAAATTGATGCTGTATTCCGGCTAACCAATAATCAAAGGTCAAACCGCTGTAGACAAGATTATATTTCTCTCGATCGATTAGGTCATAAAGCGGCATGATGGTATAGACCCGCTCACTGTTTCGTAATGCCTCGGGAAGGGCTTGGGAGACATCGGCGAGTCCGCCGCTTTTGGCATAGGGGAAGATTTCGCTGGAGGCAAAGAGTATACTCATAGATTTTCCTTATAGATTTTGGTTGCATTTTCCGGCAGTATGAGATTGATATAGATGTCACTGTCGAGTTCAAATCCGGCATTTTTGTAGATTCTCGGTAGGATATTGATATGAAAACGGAAATACTCTTTGGTCTTTTCGGAGTAGTTTTCATACGGAGCATTTTTGATAATCATATTGAACGGGATATCGCCCAAGGCGTTATGGAACCGTTTAAAAAAGTCTTTAATGATATCACTAAGTGCGGTGATATCTTTGGAGGTAAATTCCGCCAATGAACTAAGCGGTTTTTTGGCGACGATTTTTGCCTCAAACTCAAACTTGGAGGCATAGGGACAGTAGATGATAAAATCGGAGTTTTCCGCTACAATGTTTTTTCCGTAGGCAGTCTCTTCATAAACCGCATCGTCTAGCATCGATCGTTTGAAGGTCTCATAATGTTCTAGCTTCCGTGCAATCTCCTCTTTTAGCTTTTTGGGTACAAAGGGCAGGGCGATGATCTGAGAGTGAGAGTGAATCAATGAAGCTCCGGCTCCCTCTCCGTGATTTTTAAAAATCGAGAGACAGGCGAACCGTTTATCGTTTTGGAGACCAATAACCCGTTTCTGCATCAGTGAAAAGTAGTTATAAAAGTCATCAAAACTGTAATCCCATATCTGCTGCTCGTGGTTTGGGGTCTCGATCAATACCTCATGGGCTCCAAATCCGGTAAACTTATCGAAAAAGCTATCTTTGATGGACTTGGGTGATCCGTCAATGGAGAGGGCATTATAGAGATTGGGAACGACGCGGCATCGCCATCCGTTATGGTCTTCAATCCGTGCGATCTCTTTAGGCGTCAGATCCTCTTTGCCATGATCAAAAGGACAGGAGTCACTGCCGTCACGTACATGTTTTTTGACCTTATTATTGACATCGTCCGGTCGTTTGAGCCGTTCGGGGGCGAAGAGTGTCCACTCTTTGGTCAGTTTACAGTATCGGAACTCCGATTTACTCTCTCCGGCATTTAGGTTCCACCGTTTGAGACTGTGGTTGTGCAGATGCAGCAAGAAGGTCTCATAGAGTGGAAATTTTTGTAAAATAACCTGATCCTGATCAAACAGTTCAAAGGCAAAGTCGATAGTGTTGCGGTCAAATCCTTCAATTTTGAGTTCTATTGCCTCTTTGAAGCCCAATTCGATCCGGACATTGTCATCGAAGCTTTGAATCGTATTGGATTGGATCGGCATATCATACGATTTCTCGTTGAGATAGATTTTCAAAACCGAGTTTTCGGTAATGCGTTGAGGATTTTTGAGTTTAAAGAGGAAATAGATGTTTTTATCTAAATCGGTACCGTAGTTGATCGCTTCAATATGCAGCGATCGATCCATCGTCGTCAACTCTTTTTTGAGATCAATCAATCCGCTTCCGAACCACTCGTAAAAGCTATTGACCTTGCCGCTGATCATCGGGCTGATCGTACCGGTCGGCTGGGAGAAAAAGGTCTCTTTGGTTTTGCTCTGTTTGGTTACAATCGGCACCGAGAGATTGTGCGGCGGCTCTTTCTCCATCAGTTCATAGATATTGCGGATATGGGTTCTGAACTCTTCATCAAATTGTGCTTTGAGTGAGGTGTAATGGTCATCGCCGTACCACCAGAACCAGTCGCTGCCCAACGCGATCATAAACTCTTTGTCGATCTGCTCTAAGGTTTCGGGATTAAACGTTGCTTTGAGTTTATCATAGACCACTTTGGCTCCATCCAACAGTTCCCATGCCGCATTCTTTTCACGGTGTCCGATCCAGATATCGAAGTTGCCGTTGATCCAGCTACCGGCGGCTAAATCTGTGAGCGGAACTTTTTTAAGGTCTTGGATTTGATCAATCTCATTAAAGAAGACCGTTTCACACCAAGTCTGATTCTGTAGTAACAGATAAAGTTCATCGAAAAAGTCTTTACCGTTATTGGCATAAAATTCCCATGCATTTTCGCCGTCTAAGATAACGGAGACCAGTGAACCGTTTTCGCTGTTTTCATAGATTTTTTTCAGGTGAGAGATAAAATCGTATGCCGCCTCTTTGGGGGATTTTTTAGAGTATTCAAATCCGATTCGATCACTCAGATAGCGGTCTCTAAAAAAGATATTGATCGGTTTGCCGTTTGCGTTTTGAATCGTATAGGGTTTGTAGAGGTTCTTCCTGTCATCGCTTTTGAGTGTTTTGAAAAGAATCTCTTCATCCGAACAGATCCATTCCACCTCATACTCACTGATCATCTCTGCCGTTTTTTGGCTGACGCTTCCTTCTGAGGGCCACATCCCTTTGGGCTTTTGGTTGAAGGTCTCTTCAAAATAGTCGACCGCTTTTTGGAGATGTAGACGGGCGAAATCACTGTAGTTGGCTTCAGTTTTTGGCAGTTTGACATCCCATCTCGCTGCTTTGGCACTCTTCTCTCTATCGATTAAGAGCGGTAGAATAGGGTGGTAAAAGGGCGTAGTTGAGAGGGCGATCTGCTCCAATCTCATCAGTGCTTTGTAGTATGGTATGATCTCGGTGACAAAATCAAAGAGTGTACCAAGCAGCTTGATTTTTTGAATATGGGTGAAATTCTCTTGTTGATCAATCAACTCTTTGATCATTTCACTCTTTTCCCGCAGATAGTTGCCGCACCAGCTTAATAGAAAGAGGATTTGCACATCTTGCAGCTCTTGCAAAGAGAAACTTTTGAGAGACTCTTGATGTGCTTTGTACTTCTGAAATAGGGCGTGATAGCGTGCAAACGGCTTGATCATATTCTCACTGTTGGCTAAGAAGAGATACTCCTCCAACATTTTGATATCGCTCTCATTGAGGTGGTTGACCTCTTTTTCCAAAATCGTTAAGAACTTATCGTTTGCCGTTCCGTCGATATAAGATTCGATCTGTTCCAGCAGAGAGGGTACAAGGTTAAAGGTCGCTTTGATCGAGGGGTGTTGACTCAGATACCATGGCATATCGTAGTAGTCCTTGATGGCGTGGAGAAACACCCACGGCATCAAGGTTGTATTGGTTACATCATTTTTATAATAAGGCTGATGCATATGCCATAAGAAGGAGAGATAAAGTTTTTTACTCATTCATCCACTTTTCTATTTTTTCGCTGTATTGATAGTATATTTTACCCGCATTTTTTTCATTTTCGGCTTGGATATAGAGGTTTAGGAACTCACCATGCTGATCTGGAACCATCAATATCCACTCATTTTCACTGACCCAAATTTTGACACCGTCGATCGAAGAGGTTCGCTTGTCTTTACCGTCTTCGAGGAATTTACGCATCATTTTGCCTTTGAGTTCGCTCGGACACGCGATATTTTCCCCAGCAAAGGTAAACTGCGGCAGTTTATCAATCACGTGAATAAACTTGGTATCGGCTTTAATAATCAACTCTAAAAGCTTAAACGATGTGAATACGGCATCTCTATTGAGACTGAAATCTGCAAAAGCAAAATGTCCGTCGGTATCAGCAATGAGATCATACTCTTGCAGCTGCTCTGCTTTAAAACTGCTCAATTTGGCTCTCGTAATGGTGATATTTTCATATTCAATATAATCCGGAGCCCATGCCGGCAATAACACTTTCATCGGCCGCTCTGCGGTGCTGTTTAAGAGATCAAGGAGAATGAGTAACAACACATAGTCATAGATCAACTCCCCTTTGCTGTTAACCAGCTGGAGTTTGTGTCCGTTTGGATAGATTAAAAATCCGCAATTGAGGCTTAATGCACGAACAATACTCTCCATATCTTCTTGTGACTTAGTGATACAGCTGGTGACGTTATCGCTATGGTGTGCATTGAGAATAATATTGTCAATCCCTAATCCATTGGCAATCTTTGGATAGGTATCGGCGGTAGAGCCATGCATAATATCGACTGCGATTTTGAACTCTCGTCTTTTGAAGATACTCTTATCAAAACGTTCCCAGACCGCATTGATATATCGCTCAGTGACACTGTGATCTTCATAGAGTTCACCGATCTCGTTATAACTGACGCGTCTAAAGTTTTCTCTAAAGAAGATTCGTTCGATCGATTGAGCCAATTTAGAATCGACCTCTAACCCCTCATTGGTATAGAAGAGAATCTCGGTATTCATTGGATTGAGAATCGAACGTCTAAAGTGGATACCGGCGATCATCTTATCATCTTTACTCAAATGGTGCCGCATGACGTTAGATGGTACATTGACGAGATCCACGACATTGATACCGGTAGAGAGCATTCCGCTTAAGAAGGCTCGTTTTAGCATTCGTGAACTTCTGTGGTAGTCTCTTGATATATAGACGGTCGAACCCACCGGTAGAATAGAACCAAATGATTCAGCCAGTTTGGTACTCATTTGACAGGATAGTTCGATATTGGTTCGTCCGACTACTGAGCCATCTTCAAAAATCGAAGATTTATATTTGGTACCCCAGATCACATTGGTACTGACCACGGAAGAGGCTTCGACAATCTTCTCCGGCCACATCATGATATCTTTTTCAAAGGCTACTTTTTTATAGATATGACACTTCTCTGCCATGATGACCCCAAAAGAGGCTTTGACTTCATCTTCGATAATGTTATCGTTACAAAGGACACTGTTGACAATCTTGGCTTTGGTTCCGATGGTCACATTGTCCCAAATAACACTGTCGATCACTTCGCTGTGTTTCTCAATCGTGACATTATCCCCGATTGAACAATCTTTGAGTGTCACTCCTTCTTCAATTTGACAGCTTTTTCCTAAAACGACGATACCTTTAACACGAATCTTTTTAGGCAGTTTTGGTTTCTCTTCACAATAGACGACGCCATTATCGATCTCATATTTATCCCCTTTGATCTGAAGGGTAACCTCTTTATTAAAGATATCTTGATAGACATCACGATAGCTGATCGGGTTTCCGACATCTCGCCAATACCCCTCTAACGGACATCCCCATAGTGGAATATCTTCTTGCATCAGTTTCGGGAAGAGGTCTTTGGCAAAGTCAAAGTTTTCTCCATATGGGATATAGTTCAATATTTCCGGTTCGATAACGTAGATACCGGTATTGATGGTGTCACTGAATACCTCTCCCCAGCTCGGCTTTTCTAAAAACTTCTCGATCCGGTTCTCTTCATTGGCGATCACCACTCCAAACTGTAACGGGTTTTCTACCGGGGTGAGGGTAATGGTCAATTTGGATTTTTTGGTATCATGGAATGATTTAATCGCTTTGAGATCAAAGTCGGTTACGAGGTCACCGCTGACGATAATAAAGGTCTCATCCAAAAACTCTCTTGCGAACGCAACCGCACCCGCCGTTCCGTAGTCATCATCCGGTAAAACGTAATGAATTTTAACGCCCAAATCACTGCCATCTTTAAAATGATCTTTGATAATTTCGGGTTTAAAATATAATAATACGGCAATCTCCGTAATACCCAATTCATCCCGCAGTTTTAAAATAATATGCTCCATCATCGGTCGGTTTAAAATTGGTAACATTGGTTTTGGTATGGAGTTGGTTAATGGTTGGATTCGGGTTCCAAATCCGCCTGCTAATACGATTGCTTTCACTGTGTTATCTCCTTATAGT
>JACXUN010000223.1 GCA_014763905.1 Campylobacterales bacterium | reverse complement strand
TGAATTAGCTACGGCTAGTCCTACGAATTTTGATTTTTCAAATCTTACCTATTTTTAGGCTTCTGTGACTATGATATCCCGTCGAACTCAGGTTTTTAGGAACCGATGGCTTTAGCCTTGTCCAACATTTTTCTGGGACGAAAGTCTCCGATTCCTAGGAAAGTGTAAACCAGCTGTGAAGGATGCCTTTTTAGGTACGATAAAATTGAACCGATGTGTCACGAATGTTCCCAAAAAAAAGCTTATTCAGCTTACTTTTCTGATTAATCCCCATTTATAATTTCTATAACGTAAACCTAAGGGCAGCTAAGCTATAATCCACGCAAATTATTTGTAACGATAGGATGGACATATGGAAGGTGTATTTACTTTTTTAGGTGTGTTTACAGGGCATGGTGTCGGTATGGTTATGGCACACATCCTCCTTGTAGCCGGTTTAGTAATATTACTTGCTAAATACGCGACTACAACACTCAGAGCGGTACCAACGGGTACTCAAAATGTTATGGAAGCGTACCTTGGTGGTGTTATTTCTATGGGTAAAGATGTAATCGGTGAAGATTTGGCACGAAAATATCTTCCATTGGTAGCGACAACAGGTATCTTTATCTTCATCTCCAACGTGGTAGGTATTATCCCTGGTTTTGAATCACCGACATCAAACATCAACGTAACTTTACCGTTGGCTCTAGTGGTATTTATCTACTACAACTATGAAGGTATTCGAGAAAATGGTGTGGTTCACTATTTCGCACACTTTATGGGACCGGTAAAAGCATTGGCTCCATTGATGTTCCCAATTGAGATTGTTTCGCATATTTCAAGAATCATTTCCCTTTCATTCCGGCTTTTCGGTAACATCAAAGGAGATGATCTTTTCCTGTGGGTTCTCTTGATGTTGGTACCATGGTTTGCCCCGCTTCCGGCGTACGTTCTTTTAACATTCTCGGCATTGCTTCAAACATTCGTATTTATGATCTTGATCTACGTTTACCTTGCCGGTGCCGTAGCGATTGCGGATGACCATTAATCACAAATGAGATTGTCATCCCCCTTATTGAGTCTACTCATTAATTTTCTGCTCGGTGCATCGTGGGCTTTTGCCCTTGTCGGTGCAGTGGCACTTTCACTTCACTTTTCTCATATTGGCCTCTTTTTTGCTGTTTTCGGTGCTTTTGTTGGAGCATTACCGGGTTTGTTTATGGTGGCGTTTATTGAGTACTTTTGTATCAATGAAGAGAAACTCCAAGAGTTACGCAAACAAACCAAACTGCTTGAAGAACTTGTCGAACAGAATACACACACGTCATGATAGCCTATGCTATTACTGACCCCTCTACACTCAACTTTCACATTTTAGACCAAGATTTAGAACGTTTTACCACCAAAGTGGATATGATTGTTTATCGGGATAAAGTGTGCCGTGATTATGCCGATCAAGCAGAGCGGTTTATCAAAAGAGCCAAAGCCTATCAGTTTCATAAAGTGTTACTCCATTCGGATTTCTCATTAGCCCATGCTCTGCAAGCAGACGGCGTACATCTTACTTCCCATCAGTTTGATCACATCGCCGAAGCCAAAAAACTGGGACTCTTTGTCATAATCAGTACCCATACAGAAAAAGAGATTGCCTTAGCACAAAAATTAGGAGCTGATATGGTAACCTTTAGTCCCATTTTTGACACACCAAATAAAGGGAAACCCAAAGGGGTGGAAGCACTTAAGGTTATGACAGACAAGTTTACCATTCCCATTATCGCTTTGGGAGGAATAGTGACGCATCAACAGATAAAACAGTGTGAAGAGAATGGAGCCAAAGGCTTTGCCTCGATTCGGTATTTTGGTAGGGACATATGAAACAAAAACAACGTGGTAAATTCGACCAAAATTTCGATCCGCTGATCGATAAATTCAAAGATCGTATCTATAGCGGATTCAAAGGGGAGTGGCGAATCAAACTGATTCAAGAGGATTTGCAAGCACTGCATGACAGTGAACCGTTAGATATCTGGGATGCCGGATGCGGATTGGGACAGTTGGCATTGTGGTTTGCTCAGAACCACCATCGATTGACCTGCTGCGATATCTCCTATAAGATGCTACAAGAAGCCAAACAGCTCTTTGGGGAAGCAGGATTAGAAGCTCAGTTTTTTCAATCCTCGGTCCAGAAGATGGCAGAGAGTATCGAACAACAAGATTTGGTTCTCTTCCATGCTGTTTTAGAGTGGTTAGCCAATCCAATAGAGAGCTTGCAGATCGTTTCAGATCGTGTAAAATCGAATGGACATCTCTCACTCCTCTTTTTTAACTACCATAGCTTTGTCTACCGCAATACGTTACGAGGAGGATGGTGTCTCCCGTTTATCAATGACAAGTCTGCATGGTACGGTAAGGGCAAAAAGCTCACCCCTCCCTATCCCCAAAAGCCCGAAGAGATTGTCCGATGGCTCGAATCAAACGGCTATACGATCCAAGTTCACACCGGTATCCGAGTCTTTCACGACTACATGACTAAAGAGGTGTTGGCGGATTCCGATATCAATGAGTTGATGAAGCTGGAGTATGAGTATTCCCGAAGCGATGTCTATAAAAATATGGGGAGATATATTCATATCTTGGCAAAGAAAAAGGATAAGTCGTGAAAGTAATAACCTGAGTTCGACGGAGTATTATAGTCACAG
>JACXUN010000222.1 GCA_014763905.1 Campylobacterales bacterium | reverse complement strand
GTATAATAGTGTCATATTTTGACCTATTATTGATATTATTAATCAGCACTATCTGGGATAGAAAAATTTTTACTTTTTACCTGAGTTCGACGGAGTATTTAGTCTATGGCATCAGTTGTGGGCTGAAGCCCACCCTACGGGTTCTAAATTTCAGGAAGGAATCGGATTCGTAGGGTTGGCTTTAGCCAACGAATTGGTGTTATTTGCGTTGGCTGAAGCCAACCCTACGCATTCTACAGGTACTCTCCCCGCTCACAAAGCAGCGTATAATTGCAATATTGACACAAACTCACACTCTCACACCGCTCACACACCAATCTCCGAGTCTGCTTCATCTCATCGATAATCCCAAAAAGCTGTTTGGTCTTCGCCTCTAATTCCGTAATCGGCGTAATCGCTCCGCCGTTAAAGAGTTCGATAAACGCCAGTTCGATATTGAGGTATCGCTCTTGGAGGAGTAGGTGATAGATACTCATCTGAAAATCAGTCAGCTTCTCCAAATTTTTGGTGCGGTTGGCTTCGGTAATCGATCCACTTTTGTAGTCCAAGAGATAGGTGTGGGTCGCATCCTGATCGATCCGGTCGACGACCCCTTTGAAACGAATTCCTCTGATCTCCCCAGCAATCGACGCTTCCCGCTCGACCACCCGCCATCCGGCTTTGAAATGATGCAGCTGTTTTTTCATGAAACCTTCGAGTTTAGCTTTCCATAGCAGTTTATAGTAGGCGATTTTAGGTGAATCGGTCTCAATCACTTTGTCGATGGCTCGATCCAATGCTTTTTTGAGTATTTGTTGGTCGTTGAAATGATCACGCTCTTTGAACAGCTCTTTGAGTACGCTATGAAGCACCGCCCCCTCATTCAACTCTTCATCCGCTTTGGGTTCCAGCTTTTGGATATATCGGTAGTAGTATTTGCGTTTGCAGCTCAAAAAGGTTTTGAGCCGGGTCGGCGACCATGAGACCTGTGTGGCATCGAAATCTTCCACGATTGGGTCGTGCTGCCGATATCGTAGTGAGTTGATTGGATAGAGCAGAGAACTCTCCGGGTTTTTTGACTCACCCAACCCCAATCCCAACTCATGCAGATAACCTGCTGGAGCTTTGTTGTCGCTCAAACTGTAGATAATGGTTGCCGACTGGGCTTGTTCGAGGAGCCGTTTGTAGATCTGCTTCTGGAGAGCCTCCCGGTCATTTTTGGTCGGCAGGTTGGTCAATCGACGCAGTGAAGAGTTGAGGAAGCTGTCTTTTGCCGGGATAGCCGGAACAATCCCGTCATTGAAATCCAAGATTACCACGCCATCAAATGCCACCCCTCTGGTCTCCAAGGCTCCCATCACGGTCACTTTGCCCCCTCGGACATCATCAATGCTCAACTCTGAGAGCTGTTTCAACCACATAAAGAGCCACTGCTCCACCCGCATCTGATATGAAGCAAAAATCTGTCTGAACGCCAGCATCCGCTCCCTCACAATCTCCCGATCCCTATCGAGATCAAACGGTTCCATCAAGCTGAAAAACTTGTCGATAGCCACTTTTTCAGCGGGATTGATCGATTGGAGGGTTTCGCGTTCGATAGTGTACCGCTGTAGCAATTGCACACTCTTGGTATCAAACCGCTGCCAGTGGTGATAGATCGCTTCGAGTTGCTTGTAGCTTGGGGTTTGGGTGTAGTCAAATCCCATAGCAAAGTTGAAATTATGATAACGATCATAGAGCCTCAACTGCTCTTTTAACGATTCATCCGGTAGGATCACCACGATGTTCTCCGGTTCAATCCCTTCATCAACCATTTGTTGTACGGCAGTCAATAGCAGCGGAATTTGTGCCAGCCGCTCCTCAACGGAAAAGACCTCTGCCGTAATGACAAATGGGTTCGGCTCACTGTGAAGCATCTCTTGGGTATGGAGATCAAATGTCACCATACTATCCGGCGGCAGCGTGATTCCCAACGCCTCAAACCGCTCCTGTACTTTTTGATTAAACCGACTGGTCTGCATATGGATAATAAAAGGTTTCTGCCGGGCGATCTGTTCAATCAGATACAGCTCAAAACGGCTCAGATACCCCTCCAGATAAAACTCAAACTGCTCATATCCCTCGATAAAGCCGTGATTGAGTCGGTAGATTTCAGGGATAAAAGCTCGATCGGTCAGACCCTTTTGGTGCAATACTTTTCGATAATTGGCTAGCAATTCCTCCAAAATATCAATATGCTCACCAAATTCCGCATAAGCATCCCCCGCTGCCAGCTCATCAAAGCCCACCTGCTCGTGACTCAACTCTTCAAAAAACTTGAAAATCGCATCGCTTTTGGTAAAAAACCGTACCAGATCGCGATTGATCTTTAATTTCTGAAACCCTTCAAAATTGGCGGCTTCTTGCAGCAGCAATCGCCGCTGCAAAGGATCGACGATCGCGACATCGGGCAAGAGTATCGCTCGCTTTTCAAACTCATCTACACGCATCAATGTCGGAAGTAGCCCGCTCTGCTCGCGTAAGGCTTCTTGTTGTTTGCGTATAGCACGGGAGGTGGGGTAGATATGGAGTACTTTCATGGCGTTAAGTATACCTAATTTTTAGTTTTTATTTAACCTGAGTTCGACGGGATATCATAGTCACAGAAGCCTAAAAATAGGTAAGATTTGAAAAATCAAAATTCGTAGGACTAGCCGTAGCTAATTCAAG
>JACXUN010000027.1 GCA_014763905.1 Campylobacterales bacterium | reverse complement strand
TGAATTAGCTACGGCTAGTCCTACGAATTTTGATTTTTCAAATCTTACCTATTTTTAGGCTTCTGTGACTATGATATCCCGTCGAACTCAGGTTAGAAGATTTTCATAAATTTTCACTTATCGACCTATAACCAAATTTTAGATAAAATCGCTCCCTAAAAGTCATTTTTTATTGGAAATCAGGAAGTAAGCAGATGAGTGTAGATATTAAAAATTTAGTCCAGAAATACGATACGCCTCTGTATGTGTATGATTTTGACAATATCGCCAGACGATATGAGGAGTTGAAACACGCCTTTGAGGGGAAGAAGTCGCTGGTCGCGTATGCCGTAAAGTCTAACTCAAATCTTGCGGTGATCCGACACCTAGCCAATATGGGAGCCGGGGCAGACTGCGTCAGTATCGGTGAGGTGAAGCGGGCGCTTAGAGCCGGTGTGAAGAAGTATCGTATTATCTTCTCCGGTGTCGGGAAAAAAGATGAGGAGATCCGAGAGGCTCTTCAAGAGGATATTTTGCTGATCAACCTAGAGAGTGAAGCGGAGATGAAGCGGGTCGAGATGCTGGCAAAAGAGCTAGGCGTAGAGGCACGGATTTCGATTCGGGTCAATCCAAACGTAGATCCCAAAACCCACCCGTATATCTCAACCGGACTGCATGAGAATAAGTTTGGGGTGAGTATCGATGCGGCGAAGCGGATGTATATCTATGCAAAAAAGTCGGAACATTTGAATCCGATCGGTATCCATTTCCATATCGGTTCTCAGTTGACGGAGCTTTCACCGATTGAAGAGGCGTGCGGGATTGTGGCAGATTTGGTACGTTCACTCCAAGCGATTAATATCGATATCAAGTTCTTTGATATCGGCGGTGGATTGGGTGTCGTCTATGATGATGAGGTGACGATCCGAACCGAAGCCTATGCACACGCGATTACGCAGGCGATTAAAGGATTGGATGTAACCATCGTGATGGAGCCGGGACGGTATATGGTGGCAAATTCCGGAATTTTCTTGACCAAAGTATTGTACGAAAAGAAAAATGGAGCCAAGCGTTTTGTGATTGTGGACGGAGCGATGAATGATCTGATCCGACCGAGTCTCTATAACGCCTATCACAAGATTGAAGCGGTGCAAAAAACAGGCGAAACCACACCGGCAGATGTGGTTGGTCCGGTATGCGAAAGCGGAGACTTTTTGGGTAAAGATATTGCCTTGCCGGCACTGGAGCATAACGATATCTTGGTAGTGCATAGTGCCGGAGCGTATGGATTTACGATGTCGAGTAACTACAACACCCGAGGCAAAGTAGCCGAAGTGGCGATCAGCAACGGAAACGATTATCTGATCCGTCAACGGGAAAACTTTGACGATCAAATCCGCCTAGAAGAGGTGTGTGATACCGGTTGGCAAAGCTGATAATACATTTATAATGTAAGAAAGGGAAAGAGCATGACACTGGATGAGTTACGTGAAAAAATTGATGCGATAGATGATACGCTCCTCAAACTCTATAATGAGCGGATGGAGTATGTGCATAAGGTGGGGGAACTCAAAAACAATACCGGAGCACCGATCTATCGACCGGAGCGAGAGCGGGCGATCTTGACAAGGCTCAAAAGCAAAAATCAGGGCAAACTGACCGATGCGGCAATCGATGCCCTATTTTTGGAGATGTTTGCGGTATCACGTAACTTAGAGCTGCCAGAACGTATCGCCTATCTGGGACCGGAAGCGAGCTTCACCCATCAAGCTGCCGAGAGTAAATTTGGAGCGATGAGTGCCTATCTGCCAATTGGAACCATCAAAGGAGTCTTTAGAGAGGTGAGTAAAGGCACTGCCAAGTTTGGGGTAGTACCGATCGAAAACAGTTCCAATGGGATTGTGAGTGAGACGATTAACTGTCTCAATGAGTATGATCTAAAAATCATTGCCGAGGTTTTTGTCCATGTGCATCACACCTTGGCGACGACCTGTGAGAGTCTCCAAGAGGTCAAACGCATCTACTCAAAAGATATCGCTTTTGGACAGTGTCAATACTTTTTGCAAGATTTTGGTCTCGATGAGGTCGAGCAGATTCCGGTCGAGTCCACGGCAAAAGCCGCTAAGTTGGCAATGGAAGACTCTGATAGTGCAGCGATTTGTGCCAATGTCGCAGCAAAAATGTATAATTTGCCGATTCTCTTTGAAAATATAGAAGATAATGATAATAATGTAACACGATTTTTTATTGTCAGTAACTTTGACAATTTGCCATCGGTCTCGGATAAGACATCGGTATTGGTTAGACTGCCAAACACGCCGGGTTCACTGGTGGAGTTTTTGAATGATTTTGAAAAGTTCAATATCAACTTGACCAAAATCAAATCACATATCGTGGGCGGGGTATCGATCTTCTTTATTGAGTTCGATGGACACCAAGATGACCCGGAAGTCCGTGAAATTTTAGCCCAACACAAACAATCGATTAAAGTCCTCGGCTCTTATGTCAAAGAGAGTGATGACGTATAATAAAAGGAAAAAGATGAAATTTAATGAGGCACTCAAAGATATCAAGATGTATGAAGCGGGCAAACCAATCGAATTGGTGGTCAGAGAGTTCGGGATTGCTGCCGAAGATGTAGTGAAATTGGCTTCCAACGAAAACCCCAAAGGGTGTAGCACCAAAGTGGCAAAAGTGATTGCAGATAATGCCCATAAAGCCTCGCTCTATCCCGATGACAGCTTTTTTGAACTCAAAGCCGCATTGGCTAAGCATTTTGATGTCAATAGCGACAATATCATTATCGGAGCCGGAAGTGATCAGATTTTAGAGTTTGTCTCCCGTGCTTTGCTAAGTGATCAGGAGTCGGTACTGATGAGTCAAGTGACTTTTGCGATGTATGAGATTTATGCCAAACAGATGGGAGCGAAGATTGTTAGAACCCCAAGCTATCAGCATAAAGTGGAGGAGTTCTTCGCCGCTTACCAAGAGCATAAGCCGAAAATCATCTATATCTGTACCCCCAACAACCCAACTGGTGATGCGATCAGCCGAGAAGATGTTTTAACCATTATCAACGGTGTGGACAAAGAGAGCTTGGTGGTGGTTGACGGAGCCTATATGGAGTATGCGGCGGCAAAAGATGAGCAGTACCGCATTGTCCCAAATGATCTGATCGGATTTGAAAATGTTATCTATCTGGGTACCTTCTCCAAAGCTTATGGACTTGGAGGAATGCGTGTCGGATACGGTATCGCCCAAGCTCCTCTGATCCATGAGCTGTATAAAATGCGTCCGCCGTTTAATATTACGACTCTTTCGCTAGCCGCTGCCGTCGAAGCGTGTAAAGATCAAGAATTTGTTGCTGATTCGATTGCCCTGCATCAAGAGCAGATCGTTCGATACGAGCAGTTTGCCAAATCCAAAGGTTTTGATTATATTGAGAGCTACACCAACTTCATCACCTATCTTTTCAACGGGGATATGAACTCGACGGCGATTGCCGATGCTCTCTTTAGAGAAGGGGTCATTGTTCGGAATTTGGCTTCGTATAATATGAATGCGATTCGTATTACGATCGGAACCGACAGACAGAACAGTCGATTCTTTGAAGTTTTTGAAAAGGTGGTAACATGAGCAGATTTGGTGATCTCAGAACCAAAAGTGTCAAAGAGCTTGAAGCAATAGCCAAAGAGGTACGGGCCAAGATTCTGGAGACGGTGAGTAAAAACGGAGGGCATCTCAGTTCGACACTCGGTGCGACCGATATTATTATCGCGATGCACGCAGTTTTTGATTCCAAAGAAAACCCTTTTATTTTTGATGTTTCACATCAGTGTTATGCCCACAAATTGGTCACCGATCGATGGGATGAGTTTGATACGCTTCGGCAGTTTGGTGGGTTGAGCGGTTATACCAAACCCAAAGAGTCGCCAAGTGATTACTATATGGCGGGGCATAGCTCTACCTCGATCTCTTTGGCAGTCGGAGCGGCTAAGTCGATTGCTCTCAAAGGGGAACAGGGTAAACGGATTCCCATTGCTTTAATCGGTGACGGGAGTATGAGTGCCGGTATGGTCTATGAGGCGATGAATGAGCTGGGGGATCGTAAGTATCCGGCGATTATTATCCTCAATGATAATGAGATGAGTATCGCTTCCCCGATCGGAGCCTTGAGCCGGATTCTCTCTCAATCAATGGCATCACCGCTCTATCAACGGTTTAAACGCAAAACCGCCGAGTTGTTGGAACATCTCCCTAAGGGAGCCACCTATTTGGCCAAGCGGGTAGAGGAGTCATTCCATCTGATTACACCGGGGATTCTCTTTGAGGAGTTGGGGTTGGAGTATATCGGTCCGATAGACGGGCATGATATCGAATCCTTGATTGAGACGCTTCAGATCGCCAAATCGATGAAACGTCCGGTGATTATCCACGCTCAGACCACCAAAGGCAAAGGATATGAGATCGCCGAGGGAACGGGACACGGCAAGGAACACTGGCACGGTGTCGGTGCCTTTGATGTCGCAACCGGTTCATTGATAAATAAAAAAGGAGCCAAAACGGCTACGTCGATCTTCTCTGATACTTTAGTAGCCTTAGCCGATAAAGATCACAAAGTGGTCGGCGTCACGGCAGCGATGCCGAGCGGAACGGGGATGAGTGCGGCATTGGCAAAATATCCCAACCGATTTTGGGATGTAGCGATTGCCGAACAGCACGCCGTAACCTCGATGGGTCCATTGGCAAAAGAGGGATTTAAACCTTTTTGTGCTTTGTATTCCACCTTTTTACAGCGGGGATATGATCAGGTGATTCATGACGTCTGCTTGATGGATTTGGGGGTTGCCTTTGCAATTGATCGTGCCGGTATAGTCGGAGAGGATGGAGAGACACATCAAGGGGTTTTCGATATCTCGTATCTGCGTGTTATTCCCAATATGACGCTCTTCGCTCCATCTAGTGAAGCGAGTATGGTCGAAGCGATGCGGTTTGCCAAAGATTTTCCGACCCCATGTGCCTTTAGATATCCGCGGGGTGCATTTGGTTATGAGGAAGAGAGCTGTGAACCGTTTGTATTGGGTCAATCTCGAATCATTCAAGAGGGTTTAGAGATACTTTTGATCGGTTACGGTAACGGAGTCGGGCGTGCCGTCGAGACGGCTCAACTGCTTGATCAGACCCCGACCATTTTAGATTTGCGTTTCGTCAAGCCGTTGGATACCGTACGCCTGAGCCAATTGGCACAGACCCATAAGCGTTGGTACATCTTTAGCGACAGTGCCAAAAAAGGGGGAGTTGGTTCGGCTATCCTAGAGTTTTTGAGTGAAGCCAAGATCAATGATGTGGAGGTGGTGAGTTTTGAGTATGAGGATAAATTCATTACCCATGGTAATACACGATTAGTTGAAGAGAGTCTAGGCATATTGCCGGAACAACTTGCCGAAAGAATTATGTAGGTTTGACCGTGTCAAACGTCAAAGGAGTAAATAGATGTTCAAAGAGTATATTTTTACCAGTGAATCTGTAACCGAAGGACATCCCGATAAGATGGCCGATCAGATTAGTGATGCCATTTTAGACTATATAATCGAACGTGATCCTAAAGCCAGAGTCGCCTGTGAAACACTGCTCAGCAATGGATTTTGTATCATCGCCGGTGAGCTCAAAACAAGCACCTATGCACCGATGCAGGAGATTGCCCGAGAAGTAGTACGTGAAATCGGTTATACCGATGCGGCGTTTGGATTTGATTATCGGAGTGCCGGTGTTTTGAACGGAGTCGGGGAGCAGAGTCCTGATATCAACCAAGGAGTGGATCAGAGTAGCGGTGAGCTGGGAGCCGGAGATCAGGGATTGATGTTTGGATTTGCTTGTAGCGAAACACCGGAATTGATGCCGTTGCCTATCTCCTTAGCTCACAAGCTTACGGCGAAATTGGCAGAGGTACGTAAAAACGGAACGGTACCCTTTTTGCGTCCTGACGGCAAAGCCCAAGTGAGCGTCCGATACCGTGACGGCAAGCCGGTAGCGATCGATACGATCGTGGTATCGACACAGCATCATGAAAATATCTCGCAAGAGTTACTGCGGGAAACCATCATTACCGAAGTGATTCATGAGGTGATTCCCAAAGCGTTTTTAAGTGATCAGATCACCTACCATATTAATCCTACCGGACGTTTTGTGATCGGTGGCCCGCAAGGGGATGCCGGATTAACGGGGCGGAAGATTATTGTGGATACCTATGGGGGATCAGCACCGCACGGCGGTGGAGCTTTTTCAGGTAAAGATCCGACCAAAGTAGACCGTTCCGCTGCCTATGCGGCACGATATATTGCCAAGAATTTGGTCGCTGCCGGAGCTGCCGAAAAAGTAACCATTCAAATTGCTTACGCCATCGGTGTGGTACAGCCGGTATCGATTATGGTCGATACCCATGGAACTGCCCGTGTCGATGAGTCTAAAATCGAAACCTGTGTGGCTGAACTCTTTGATCTTTCGCCTGCCGGAATTATCAAATCTTTAGACCTGCTAAAGCCGATATATCGGAAAACAGCGGCCTATGGACACTTCGGACGGGAAGATCAAGGCTTCAGCTGGGAAAAAACAGACCGTGTAGATGAGATACAACGCTACTTAGGGCTTTAAAAGCGTGAACTAAGCCCAACAATTAAAGGCTTATTTAATTATCTTTTGCTATAGTTTGAAACATTTATAAAATAAGGAGAAATAATGGCAGTAGTAATTACAGATATTTGTATCAACTGTGCAGCTTGTATCGACGAGTGTCCAGTAGAAGCGATTGTAGATGAGGATGATAACCCAACAGGTGAAGAGATTTATTACGTATACGCTGACAAGTGTGTAGAGTGTGTAGATCACTTTGATGCTCCAGCGTGTGCTGAAGCATGTCCAACAGAGGGATGTATCGTTTGGGGTGATGTTGTAGATGGAATGCCTGCTCATTCAGATCGTGGTGCAAACGGAACTCCAGTTATTGAGGACTAATTGTCTTTCTCTGACCTAAACCATTTTGGTTTAGGTTGTCTCTTCTTTTTCCGTAACACTTTTTAAAACTTTTTCAAAACAGTAATCCACTTTTCAAAATAAAAGTTCTCTTTCATAAATATTTTGCTATGATTCGGTCTCAAAATACTTTAGCAGTAATCCCCTTAAAGTTAGAGATTACTTAGCTTATGGAGCAATATTACCATGGAACAAACTTTATCAATTATCAAACCGGATGCCGTAGCCAAAAATGTAGTTGGAAAAATCCTAACTCGATTTGAAGATGCAGGACTTAGAATTGCTGCAACCAAAAAGGTTCAACTAAGCAAAGCAGATGCGGAAGCATTTTATGCTGTTCACGCTGAAAGACCATTCTTTGGAGAATTGGTAGAGTTTATGACTTCTGGTCCAGTAGTCGTTTCTGTACTAGAGGGTGATAACGCTGTTGCAAAGAACAGAGAGTTGATGGGTGCGACCAATCCAAAAGAAGCAGCTGCGGGAACTATTAGAGCTGATTTTGCTGAAAGCATCGATGCTAATGCGGTACACGGAAGTGACTCATTAGAAAATGCTAAGATTGAGATCAACTTCTTCTTTGCACAAAGAGAGATCTGCTAAGGGCAAAAACTATGAAAATAGTTTTTGCGAAAGTCGGGCAAATAGCGAAACCTTTTCAATTAGAACAGAACGGTATTCTATTTGAAGGGACGCTACAAAAGAGTGGTTATCATCAAGTAAAGCTTGAAGGAGAACTTAAAGGTGAGCTTGAGCTGCACTGCGATCGATGTGGTGATTCGTATACCGAAGCGGTCAATGTGCTGCTCAATCTTACATTAAGTGATCAAATTATCGAGACTGAAGATGATTTGGATATAATCGAATTTACCGACGGGGTGATAGACCTTGACTTTATTGCTCAAAGTGAAATCGCCTCGATAGAGTACTCCTATAACTATTGCACCAAATGTCAGGGGTCTCAAGAGTTATTCGAAAAAGAGTTCTAATTTAATCAATTAAAAGGATAAAACAATGGCAGTACCTAAGAGACGTGTGAGTAAGACCAGAACGGCGAAAAGAAGAACACACTACAAAGTAACCCTTCCAAGACCAATCAAAGATGAAGATGGTACATGGAGAATGCCTCACCGTATGAACATGACAACTGGTGAATATAACACAAAACAAGCCTAATAAGCTCTTCGCATGATTAGAATTGCTATAGACGCGATGGGTGGGGACTTCGGTCCTGAACCTATAATCGAAGGTGTTATTCAGGCACTTGATGAAAAAAAGTTTCTGCCTATACTCGTAGGTAACCGAGAGCAAATACTTCAGCATCTCCCCCAATATTATTTGAATCAAGTTGAAATTGTTGAAGCAACGGATGTGATCTCCATGAGTGACGCTGCGACAGTTGCTTTGAAACGTAAAGAATCTTCTATCTATAAAGCGGTTGAGCTGGTACGTGAAAAAGAGGCAGATGCCGTCGTTTCAGCCGGACATAGCGGTGCGACGATGACACTGGCGACATTGAGAATCGGAAGACTTCGGCATATCAATAAACCGGCTTTGGCGACCATTATGCCGAGTCTTTCCCCGCGTTCCAATACACTGCTATTAGATGTCGGTGCGGTTACGGATTGTAGTGCTAGAAATCTTTATGAGTTTGCCATTATGGGTGAAGTCTATACGAGAAAAGTTTTTGGACTGCGGGTTCCTTCGATCGGTATATTGGCAAACGGAGAAGAGGACAGCAAAGGGAATGCGTTGACCAAAGAGGCATT
Source organism: Campylobacterales bacterium (assembly GCA_014763905.1). GTDB lineage: Bacteria > Campylobacterota > Campylobacteria > Campylobacterales > Sulfurovaceae > UBA1140. The sequence continues at coordinate 1,933 of JACXUN010000027.1, read as the reverse complement.
CAAACTGCTTAAAACGCTTCCGGGTTTCAAAGGAAACGTGGAGGGTAACGATATCTTTAACGGTTCGGTGGATGTGGTTGTCTGTGACGGATATACCGGAAACATCGCTCTGAAAACCAGTGAAGGGGTCGCCTCAACGATTTTGGAATTGATGAAAACTGAGATCAAAAAATCGATCCCGGCTAAGATCGGTGCACTGCTTATGAAGAAAAAAGTGTTTACGAAACTCAAAAAAAAGATAGATTATGCAGAATATGGCGGTGCCCCTTTGCTTGGAGTGAATGGTTGTGCTATTATATCGCACGGAAAAAGTAACGCCAAAGCAATCAAAAATGCTATCTTCCAAGCTATTGCCTATAATGATTCAGGGGTCAATAGTGCGATTGAAGAGCTACTAATTAAAAATAATACATAAGGTTGGTAATGTACGCAAAGTTTCATTCAATAGGGGCGTATGTCCCTTCAAAGGTATTGAGTAACGCTGATTTAGAGAAAATGGTTGATACCAGTGATGAGTGGATTATAAAGCGTACAGGGATCAAAGAGCGGCGAATTGCTGCGGAGAATGAGTATACGAGCGATATGGCAGCCAAAGCCTCAGAGCTTGCCATTCAGCGAGCCGGTTTAGCCAAAGAGGAAATCGATTTGGTCGTCTGTGCGACCGTTACTCCGGACTATTTCAATATGCCGGCTACCGCGTGTATTATCTCGGATAAATTAGGTATCCGCAATGTGCAAGCTTTTGATATCTCGGCGGCTTGTAGTGGCTTTGTCTATGCGTTGAGTGTCGCCAAAGCCTTTATCGAATCGGGTATGAAAAAGCATGTCTTGATAATCGGTGCGGAGAAGTTTAGCTCTATCGTGGATTATACCGATCGAACCACCTGTATCCTCTTCGGTGACGGGGCGGGGGCAGCCGTTATCTCGGCTACTGAAGATAAAAGCGAAGCGATTATCGATATCCATGCCAGTGCCGACGGTTCGTATGCCGATTTCTTAGTGACTCCGGCTCCGGGAGCGGTACATCCGGCTTCTGAGCAGGTACTTGCCCAAGGATTGAATTTCGTACAAATGAAAGGGAATGAAACCTTTAAATTAGCGGTTAAAACCTTGACACAAGATGTTAAAAACATTTTGGCTCATAACAATATCGATTCTAAAGATATTCCGCATTTTGTACCGCATCAAGCCAACTATCGGATCATCAAAGCGGTCGGTGATGCACTCAAAATGAGTGACGAGCAGGTGGTCTTAACCGTACACAAATACGGAAACACCTCTGCCGCTTCGATTCCGATGGCGATCAATGATATCTACGAGTCAGGTCGACTCAAAAAAGGTGAACTGATGCTGCTAGATACCTTTGGCGGCGGACTCACTTGGGCAAGTGGCTTAATGCCGTTTGCGGGAGAGTAGTTTTTAGGATTTCTATTATATAATCGTATATAATGGAAACACTACTTACGATTCAAAATATCAAAAAAATCATTTGGGACACAAAATATTCTCAATGATTTAACTTATAACTTTAAGTTTAACACCATCTATGCCCTTATGGGAGCCAATGGAAGTGGAAAAACAACACTCTATAATATCATAAACGGCTTTTTACCTTTGGATGGAGGAAAACTTCTTTTTTAACGGTATTGACATCACAAAACTTCCTCCACACCAACGAGCCCGATCTTGGTATAGCCCGAACGTTTCAAGATATGCGTTTGATTCCGTCTATTAGCGTTTATGACAATATTCTTTTGGCGATCAAAAACAAAACTTCAGAAAAAATATATCATACTTTTCTCCCACCTAAGCAAAATGATTTGGACATTAAAATAGCTGTTAACCTGAGTTCGACGGGATATCATAGTCACAGCTTTACGAGGTTTTTTGTAGGCAAAGTCAAATTTTTGCGGGACTAACGAGTTAATTCAAA
>JACXUN010000221.1 GCA_014763905.1 Campylobacterales bacterium | reverse complement strand
CCACTGAGAACTGAAACAGCTATCCACTGCGAAATAGGTATCGCACCTCAGCTCTCACTTCACATCCTCCAAAGAAAACCCTCGAAACGCAAAATTATACGTTTTATATTTCGCTATTAATTTCGATGCCTTCTCTTCCAACGCTTTGAGATCAATCTTTTTCGGATTTCGCTTGACTTCTGCAATAAGTATCGTTTTTTGCTCCTCATTGACAGCTACGATATCAATCTCGTTTTGATTCCCTCTCTCCCAATAGCTGCCGATATCACTATAGGCATAACTCAATTTTAACTGCTCGACAAAATATTTTTCCAAAAATTTACCGCTATAAGTCGCATAGTCTCTGAGGACAATATTTTTCACATATTCATAATTTTCTATCTCTAACGTACTACGATACTTATAAATAAAACGGAACCAAAAGTTGAAAAAGTTATCAATAATCTCATATTTAACCGTTCGGCTTCCCTCTTTGGCAAAGATCGGTTTAACCTTTTTGATAATCGTGTATTCATTCTCCAGTCGATCAAGATAGCCCCCGATATTTTTTTCTAAAATACTTTCCATTTCGGAGCGAGAGGTTTTAGAAGACGCGATCAAAGAGAGAATTGAAAAATAAGTTGAATACTCTTTGCCGAATTCTTCGATCAAGAGGTTTTTTCCCTCCTCTAAAAAGAGCGAATAATTGGTAAAAATCAAACTTAACTGTTGTTCTAATGTAAAGGCACGGTTATCGACAAATATCTCGACATATTTTGCTACTCCACCGGTTAACATATAAAAAGAGAGTAGATCATCCGCACTGTACTCAGGTATATGCTCTTTGATAATCTCTTGAAGCGTTACAACAGAGAAAGGTTTGAGATGGATTTTATTATTGGCACGACCAAAAAGCGGCTCTTTTTTATCTTCAAATATCTTTTTCATCAACGAATAAATCGAACCGCTTAAAACTAGATTCATTTTAGTCGTATCTTTATAGCTGTCCCAAATATTCTGCATATCAGAATAGATCGTACTGTTAATCTGCAAAAACTCTTGAAACTCATCAATCACTAAGGTAAACGACAATGTTTTAGCCAATTCCATGAGATACTCAAATAGCTCTCTAAAAGTTTGAATTTGACCAAAGATTTTGACACCAAGACTCTCTTGAATAATAAGAATAAACTCTTCACATAACAGGGCTTCATTTTTTTTGGAGATAAAAAGATAAACTCTCTTCTCATAGGCTTTTTTAATCAGCGTTGTTTTCCCAATTCTTCGTCGTCCGACAACAATAGTCATCTTTGAAGATTGATGGGAAGATTTTTCAATGGCTTTGAGATTTTGAAGCTCAACTTCTCGGTTATAAAATTTCACAACTTGCCTTTTATAGTAATGGTGGTTACTGTAATGTATATTACTATAAAATATATGAACTATCTCTTAAAGAATTTTTTTAGGAACCGATGGCTTTAGCTTCGCCTCATTCGGAACTAAAGTATCCGATTTCTAAATGGCATGCTTATCCCCCCGTCTGATAAAACGCCCGTGCCGAAATCTCTTTCTCTTCATTTGGATTTTCTTCACTCCAGCGATTCTCTTTGGGCTTATCTTTTAACACCTGAGCCAAAACTTGACTGGCTCCTTCAATATCCCCTTTTTTGACATGCTCCGCAATACTCATCGCTTCATCAAAATAGAGACACGGGATGAGGAACCCTTCAGCCGTCAATCGGATACGGTTGCAGCTTTCGCAGAAGTCGTGTTTATGCGGATCGATGAGTCCGAATTCATAACCGTTTTCGAGGACGTAGTTGAACGATGGGCTGGCTCCTTCGCGTCCTAGGGCGTGGATGGTGTGTCTCTCTTTGACTTTGTCCAGAATCTCTCGACCGTGCATCCCGCGTAAGCTTTCATCGGCGTGGCGGTTTTCCATGTATTCGATAAAACGGACTTTGATATTGCGTGCTTGGCAGTAATCTAAGATATCGAGAATCTCATCATCGTTAATCCCTTTGAGGGGAACCATATTGATCTTGACTTTGAGTCCGACGGTTAATGCCCGTTCGATGCCGTCTAAGACTTTTGCCAATACATCTTTTTGAGCGATTTTCGCCGCTACATGCGGTTTGAGACTGTCTAGCGAGATATTAAGCCGCCCCAGTCCGGCGGCTTTGAGGCGATAGGCGACATCGGGAAGGAGGTATCCGTTAGTGGTGAGGGCTAGATCGATATCGGGTTTGTAGTCGTGAATCATTCGGATAAAGGTATCCAAATCTTCACGAAGCAGCGGTTCACCGCCGGTGATACGAATCTTATTCACTCCCTCATCAATGGCTACTTTGATAAACCAAAACAGCTCTTCAAACGAGAGCAGATTCTCTTTGGGTACCCACGAAAAAGGTTTCTCCGGCATACAGTACTGACACCTAAAATTGCACCGTTCCGTTACCGAAACACGAAGATAGTTGACGGTTCTACCGTGTCCATCTATTAACATAACTTATCCAACTACTTTTTTGGCTTAGGGTATCGAAATATTTATAAAAGTGGGGTGAGCTTTATGCTTTTTCTCGTTCTCATATAAAAAGACTGTAAAATGTTTGAATCGTGGGCTGAAGCCCACCCTACGCGTTTCAAACCCCAAACATGTTTCAAATCCGTAGGGTTGGCTTCAGCCAACATATATTTATTTGAAAATCATCCGCGTATCATTTCA
>JACXUN010000026.1 GCA_014763905.1 Campylobacterales bacterium | reverse complement strand
AAATAATAGAGAGTCATAACTTTTATCATGATCATATTGAGATTTAACAGAAGATAGGAGATTATCTTCTGCCAGAGGATCGTCGTCCGCTACTTCGACGGCTACTCTCTTGTCTCCCCCGTTTGATAGAGCTGAAGCAGCTGTCGCAGATCGAAAACTTGTAGGTAAAATCGAGTATTTTACCACATCGGGTACAGTGCTTGGAGAAGGAAGCTTGTTTGAGTGACGCTTCGATAAAATTGTTGAGCCTTACACGGGATGCAATGGCTTCCTGGGTATCGGGAAAAAGATCACCAAATTTAAACGAAAGCCAGAGATAGAGGGAAATCTCCCGTACTCGGTCTTCGGCATTGAGCATCATCTCATTGGTCTGAGCATATTTAGGCAGATCACGAGGCGGGATGTACCGTACCGGTTGATTGGCTTCCAGCTGCTTAATATAGCGATGAAAAACCGACTCAATATAAGGGGAAGAGATCGAAGCCGGTGAACAGGCGAGATAGTAGCGGGTTTTGAGATTCAGCTGATACTCACTGACGATCGTCGCAATCTCTAACATCGAATCGATATTGGCGGCGACAAAAGGTCCTTCAAACTCCATATTGTCGGCAAAAAAGTTGAGGATAAGCGAGAGATTTTCGGTTTCTAATATCTCTCCGATCAACATGACATGTTCCAAACTTGCCATAACTGAAAAAGGGAGCTTCAGCGGGGTAAGCGGTGTATGGAAAAGGGTTGAGATGGTTTCCAACGTATGGTTATCCAATGCCCCGATATACCCTTTTTCTTCCAATCCAAACCGACCGGCTCGTCCGGCGATCTGAATCACCTCAGTCGGTAGCAGTTCCCGCCTGCGTAGTCCGTCAAACTTATTGTCTTTGGAGAAGAGCAGGGTTTTGATCGGGAGGTTGAGTCCCATGGCGATTGCATCGGTGGCGACCAAGATATCGCTCTCTCCTTCACGGAAACGCCGTGCCTCTTCCCGCCGTACTTCAGGAGAGAGGTTACCGTAGACAACTGATACACGATAACGTGAAGCAAGTTGTTGTCGCAGTCCCAGTACATCTCGTCTCGAAAATGCCACAATTGCCGTTCCGCGTTCGATATGTTTGATCGGTGTCGGTTGGGGTAAAAGCTGCAGCTCATTTTTACGCTCAAAATGGATCACCTGCAGCGGTTCCTCGAGATAATCACAAATCTCTTTAACTGCTTGAAGGGCATCGGGTGAACCGGTGAGAATTACTTTTTTTGCCGGAGCACCGATCAGGGCATTGGCCCATGCCCATCCCCGATCGCGATCATCGATCATCTGAATCTCGTCAATTACACAGACATCTACCTCTACCGAGGCATTCATCATCTCAATCGTGGAAGAGATATGCGTGGACTCCTCGTCGATAATCTCCTCTTCTCCGGTAATGAGTGAGACGGCAACCCCTTCGGCTTTGAGCTTTTCATATCCCTCCAGAGCCAGCAGTCGTAGCGGAGCCAGATAATAGCCGGTGGATGCGGTTTTGAGATGTTGGAGGGCTTGATAGGTTTTTCCGCTGTTGGTAGTTCCGACATGAAAGATAATCTCACGTTTTTGAAGCCGTGCTAACGGGAAAAGGTTTTTGAAATCTCGAATGGTATTGGCAAGCAGCTCCTCTTTTCGTCGTTTCTCTTTGAGCGGGCGGATATACTCTTGGAAATGAAAGTGGATACGCCGTTTGACCTTCTCGTTAATTTTGAGGGTATTAGAAGCGGTGACATGCGGTTCGATAAATTGCAAAATATATTTTTCAATTATGGAATCCTCAACATGGAGTCCTTCACTCATGGCGTAAAGTTCATCTTCCAGATCATCAATGGTGCGTTCAAAATGTGCTTTGATTTCCAATTTGATACTGCTGAGATCATGAACAATCGGCAGTATCTCTTCCCGCCAAATAAGACCGTAGATGTAGTTTCGTGTATAGGTTGCTACAACCGTATAAGGTAACTCTCTACCATAGAGCGGATAGGTTTTCTCTTTGGAAACATAGATATTACTGCCCTCTACAATGATTTTATAGTTGGGGTCTAAAGATTGGAAGATACGTTTGAGAATATCTAACGGTATACCGATCTCGTAGAGACAATCTTCTGGCGGCATGGAGCGAACCAGCTTATATATCTCACTCGGTTCAAGATAGCTGTGATGCTTACTAAACATAGAGAGGATAAACGCCGCGATATCTTGCTCTTTTTTATGTATCGCTTGCTCTTTGAGTTGGATGAGTTGTTCCTTGATATCCTCTTCATTCTCTTGTTTAAGCATAGCTGTCTCAATCGGTACTGTTACCGTTAGGAGTGATTTATTGAAATGTTCATCCGGCATCTCAAAGGCATAACTGTGATAAAACTCCAATTCTGAGAGGGCATTAAAAGTCACATCAAGGGCTTGTTCCAATCGATGAATCAACTCAGTACGCCGAATATAGCTGAGTCGGTTGGCAATTTTTTCGGATGTGATTTTGTTCACTTTCATATCGATAAAATTGGCTAAAATCTCTTGCTCTTCTGCTTTGGTGTGTTCATATTCACTGAGTAGCGTTATGATATGATTCACTTTGTCATTGTGGGTAACTTGGGAAGATTGAACCCCCAGTTGCTCCAAGTAATGGATAATGGTCAATCTCAGATTACCGTCTCCCTCTGACCAAGCTTGACGCAATGCCCGCAGCATCTCTTTTTTGACCAGCATAGAAACTTTGAGGTTGAGGAGTATCGATAACTCAACCAAAATATCTTCATCTAAATATTGTATTCCCTCATCGAAGGCTTCCCCGTTGAGGAGTTCTCGAACTTTATTATTGATCTTAACCGACTGTTTACTCTTTTTTTTTGCCATAAAAATTATTTCTTTACTTAAAATTTGCGAAACCATTATAACATGATTCCAATAATTGGTAAATTTTTTAAACAGTTGTCATTCATAACAGATACTTAAGTAAAATTGAGATAAAATCGCGTTTCAAATTCATGCTGCTCCGAAATTGGGCATTGGGCAAATACATAATTAAGGATGGTTATTCGTTATGAAAAGAACATTTCAACCACATAACACACCAAGAAAAAGAACTCACGGTTTTAGAACAAGAATGAAAACTAAAAACGGTAGAAAAGTTATTAACGCAAGACGAGCTAAAGGTAGAAAAAAACTAGCAGTATAATCTTACTGTTAGGTTAGCCAGTGGATATCAAACACTTCACAACTCTTAAAACTACAAAAGAGTTCAACAGAGTCTATAACAACTCCAAAACACAACATACACAACAATTTGTACTCTTCTATCATTATCAAGCGGAGGAGTATAAATTTGGCGTAGTTGCCAGCAAAAAAGTTGGTAAAGCCGTTCAAAGAAACCTCGCAAAACGCTTGCTGCGTTCCCACTTTATAAACCAGATTGACAATCTTAAACCAGGGTTTTATATCCTTGTTGCCAAACCTTCACTTTTAGAGAGTGAATACCAACTTATTGAGAAAAGTTTCATTAACACCCTAAAACGTTTAAAAGCCCTAAATTCATAGATGTTTTTAAACACTTTTTGCTATAATCCATAGTTAATTCAATGATAAAGTTTAGCTAAATAATAAATTTTAACATTTAAATGATATATTTTAGTTAGACATAAATAAAGGTAATGAGATAGTGGAACAACAACAGGATCTTCAAAAGCGATTAATGATTGCATTGGCACTGACGTTCTTGGTATTGGTGATGTTCGAAATGATGAAACCCAATCCATCAACAACCGTTGAAAATAATGCTACACAAATCGAATCAGCCAATCAGGCTCCCAATGCGGTAACAACACCGCAAACCCAATCAACAGTGGCGGTAGCACCGCAACAGAGTGCAGCCGCTTTAGTAACTGCCGTTAACTCTTTGACAACCATTCAATCGGATAAATTCATTATCACGATTGATGAGATCGGTCGTATCGCTCAGGTTAAACTGCTTGAAGAGAAGTACAAGTTTGAAGGTAAAGAGTTAGAACTTCTGAATCCAAATTGGGTGCGTCCCTTAGAGATTCGATTTGCCGATACGGCATTGACGCAAGAGGCACGAACCACCCCATATACCACGTCAGCTAATGTCGTTGATTTAAACAGCGGAACTAACAGTGTGACGTTAACACAAAAATTGAGTCAGACAACGGTTACCAAAAAGTTAACCTTTTATCCAGACGGTCACTATGATTTGGCAATTGATCTTTCAACTCCACTGCCGTATTTTGTAACAACCGGTCAAAGACCGGATGCGGATCACTCGATGTATATGGTCGTTCACGGTTCCATGGTTAGAAAATCTAATGAGGTATCAGAGATCATAGAAGATGGTAAGGCTGAGGGTACTCCAAGCTTCCCGAATGCAAAGTTTGCGTCAGCATTTGACCGCTATTATGCCTCGATTTTATATAGCTTTGAAAAGCCAATCAATGTCTCTTCTATAACCATTGAAGAGGATAGGTCGCTGCTATTTGTTCAGGGAGAACCGAATTTATCTATTCACGGTTATATCGGTCCAAAAGAGCATGTAACATTCAAAAATATCAATCCTGAGTTAACTGAAGCGATTGAGTATGGATGGTTTACCTTTATCGCCGCACCACTCTTTAAGGTACTGCAGTGGCTCCATGACCATATCGGTAATTGGGGATGGGCAATTGTCATTGTTACGATTCTCATTAAATTGATTCTTTTCCCACTCTCTTATAAAGGGATGATGTCAATGAACAAACTTAAAGATTTAGCACCGAAGATGAAAGAGATCAAAGAGAAGTATGGTAAAGATCCACAAAAGATGAATGCCCAAATGATGGAACTCTATAAGAAACATGGAGCTAACCCGATGGGTGGTTGTCTACCGTTGCTCTTACAGATTCCGGTATTCTTTGCTATCTATCGAGTGTTATTGAATGCAGTTGAATTACAAGGTGCAGAGTGGATTTTATGGATTACCGACTTATCGTTAATGGATCCATTCTTTGTCCTTCCCGTATTAATGGGAGCTTCTATGTGGTATCAGCAGAAGTTGACACCAAACACCATGACCGATCCGATGCAGCAGAAGATTTTCCAATGGCTGCCGGTTGTGATGACGCTCTTCTTTATCTATTTCCCGGCAGGATTGGTACTTTACTGGTTGGTAAACAACATCTTTACCATCGGACAACAGTATATTATCAATAAGTCATATGAAAAAAATAAAGCATTGTTAAAACAGAGTAAAAAATAGAATAGGAGGGGGTATATATAATGGATATGAAAAGAATTGAAGCACCCACTTTAGAAGAGGCTTACAAGAGAGCAGCGGAGGCACTGAACTGCTCAGTTACAGAGATTAAATATGAGATTGTCCAATACCCATCAGCGGGTGTTATGGGACTGTTTAAAAAACCGGCAATTATTATTGCGATTAAAAAGGTAACAACGGCAGAAATGCCCAAAGAGGTTAAGGTTGCCCCGACTACACCCAAGAGAGAAACGGAAGCTCCATCGACTTCTCATACCGCTGAGGTAGAAAAACCGGATATTCAAGAGAAAAAATCAAAAGTATCCAGAGAGATTTTAGATAAACAGTTTATTCAAGAGAAGAGTGATAAAGTACTCAATAGCTTTTTTGATACCAAAGAGAGTAAAAAAGAGTCTGAGGAAGTTGTCCCTAAAGCAGCAAAAAGTTCTAGTGACGATAGAGAATCACCTGAGAATAAAGCACGATCACTTGAAATCGAAACCAAACTGATGAACCTGATGAAGATCAGCTGTTTTGATATCGATACGGTTGAGGTGGATGTGTTTAACAGTACGGCACATATCTTTATCGACGGTGAAGATGCCGCACTCTTGATCGGAAAAGAGGGATATCGCTATAACGCACTCTCGTATATGCTCTTTAACTGGATCAACGCTCAGTATGATCTCTATATCAAACTTGAAATCGCAGAGTTTATTCAAGATCAAGAAGAGATGATTGCCAACTATCTGATTCCTATTATTGAACATATCAATGAAAAAGGAAGAGGCAAAACAAAACCACTTGACGGTATTTTGGTGCAGATTGCATTAGAACAGTTGCGGGTTGCCTTCCCCAATAAGTATGTAGCTATCAAAACTGGGAAAGACGGTAAAAAATTTATTATCGTCAATAATTTTAACAGTAAAAAGAATGCCTAATGATACCATCGTAGCCATCGCGACCGCAACGGGTGTCTCTTCTATCTCCATTATTCGTGTAAGTGGCAGAGATGCCCTTGCACTTGCGGCTAAGATTATTAAAAAAGAGTCGATTGAGCCACGTTATACCCATCTGCTTTCTCTCTATAATCATGAGGATCAACTAATCGATCAAGCGATCGTTGTCTATTTTCAAAACCCCAAAAGCTTTACCGGTGAAGATATTATAGAGTTTCAGTGTCATGGTGGGATGATTGTTGCTCAGGAGATTGTTGATACACTGGTCGCTTACGGAGCGAGACTTGCTGAACCTGGAGAGTTCTCTAAGCGGGCTTTTTTAAATGGCAAAATTGATCTGACCAAAGCGGAAGCAATTGCTAAATTGATTGAGGCAAAAAGTGTTGATGCCGCCAAGATTCTTGCCAAACAGCTTAAAGGTGATCTCAAAGCGTTTATCGATGAGAGTAGGGAGGCGATGCTGAGAGCAACCGCCTATTCAGAAGTGATGATCGATTATGCGGAAGAGGATATCCCGGAAGATATTATTGAGAGTATTGTATGGCAACTCGATACTATTATCCAGAAGATCGAACGAATCATAGAAGCGAGCTATCGGCGAAAAGGATTGATAGAAGGGTTCCGTGTAGCCATCGTAGGGAAACCGAATGTCGGAAAAAGTTCGCTGCTCAATGGACTGCTTAGTTATGAACGGGCTATTGTCAGTGATATAGCCGGAACGACACGGGATACGATAGAAGAGCAGGTACGTATCGGATCACATATTATCCGTCTCATTGATACGGCGGGGATTCGTGAATCGAGTGACCAAATTGAGCAGATCGGGGTAGAACGTTCCAAAGCTTCTATTGAAGAAGCGGATGTGATTATCGCTCTTTTTGACGGGAGTCGCGTATTTGATCATGAAGATCAAAAGATTGTTGAGATTCTTGAAGCCATTCAAGAGAAACATATTATTGTCACGATCAATAAAACTGATCTGCCGCAAGCATTTGACCGAAGCCGTGTGGAAAGGTTTGAACCAATTGAGGTGAGTGCCAAACGCAACTTTGGCGGATTGGTCAATCATCTGCAGCGGCTTTTTGATACATTGGGTCAGGATGAAGAGTTGATGTTGATCTCCAGTCGCCAGATCGAAGCGGTACTCAAAACTCAAAAAGCAATACAAGAGGCTAAAGTACCGCTTCTAAACGGAGAGTTGGAGTTTTTCTCCTACCATCTGCAAGATGCCATTTCGGCAATAAGTTCTATCTCTAAACCGTATGATTCGGAAGAGATACTGGATAAAATGTTTGGTGAGTTCTGTTTAGGTAAGTAGATACAAGAACTCTAGTGTTATAATTCCGTATGTTAATTTAAAAAATCAGATTTAAAAGGACCCTTTTTATGATTCAATCGACTCGTAACTATCTCTTGATAACGCTATTGGCTTGGGGTATTTCAGGATGTACTCAACCTCAAACCATTACGGTTCCGGCTCAACCCAGAAATGTTCAGCCTTCTATTATGACACAGCCGCTACCAGATGCAAACTCAATTAAAGAGGAGATATTGATTCGAAATAATCCTGACTTAGGAGATCGTATCAATGTTCCGAAAAACAATCCAACATTGGGTGTTAAAATTGGAGAGGAGCCGACAGTAGATCGTCTTAATGGAGAGATAATGGAGCGTATACCCTTTCCGGTAGAGGAGTATAATGCGATCAGTAAGAGTGGACGCAGTACAGTTTCCGGTAAAATTTATCTGATCAACAGTGCCACGGAAAATACGGTTCTGGGTAAGAATGTGAAACTTTATCTCAATCCGGTAACCAGTTACTCCAAGCAGTGGTATTATGAGAGCTATCTAGGCGGTTATAAAATGTCTCCGGTAGATAAACGGCTCTACAATTATCTCAAATTTACCACTTCAAATGAATCAGGAGAGTTTAATTTCTTTGGTATTGCTCCGGGGAACTACTACTTGATTGGAAGCATGGCGTGTGCTGAGGAGTGTGGATTGACAACAGAAGAGACAATTCGTCTGGTCGATGAAGTCCATGTCGGTTCGGGTGTTGCTAATATTGAATTGAGCAAACGGGTACCATAATCTTGTATCGGGCAATGCCCGATCAAAATGCTGATTGACTAATCCTCTATCAGTGTGATTTTCAGTCACACTGACGTGATAAAAAAGATTAAAGAATATACCGTGTGGTATCTTCGTTATCGACCAATTTGTCTAACTTCTCTTCGATCAGTTTCTCATCAATCACTACCTGCTGTCCCTTATAGCTGTCAGCATCAAATGAGATATCTTCCAAGATTCTTTCCATAATGGTATGTAACCGTCTTGCTCCGATATCTTCGGTCTTCTCATTGGCTAATGCCGAATAGTTGGCAATACTCCGTAGAGCCGGTTCTTCAAAGACCAGCTCAACCCCTTCGACTTCAAGCAGGGCTTTATACTGCTTAATGAGTGAGTTTTTCGGTTCGGTCAGAATTCGGTAGAGTGCTTCGGCATCAAGACTGTCCAGTTCGACACGAAGTGGGAAACGTCCTTGCAGTTCTGGAATCAGATCACTCGGTTTGCTTAGATGGAATGCCCCCGCTGCGATAAAGAGGATATGATCAGTTTTGACCATTCCGATTCGGGTCTGAACATTGGAACCTTCGACGATTGGGAGAAGGTCACGTTGTACCCCTTCTTTGCTCGGGTCCTGCCGAGAGTTGGAGCTGGCAGGAACCGCAATCTTATCGATCTCATCGATAAAAATCAATCCTCCCTCTTCGATCTTTTTGATTGCCAAATCTTTGAGTTTTTCTTCATCAAACAGCTCTTCACTCGCCTCATTGGCTAGAATTTTTCTGGCTTCTCTGACGGTTACCTCTTTGGTTTTGCCTTTTTTATTGAGACCGCCGATTACTTTGATAATCGACTCTTGGACATTCGCCATCTCCGGCGGGATATTGCCCGCACTGCCCACATCGATACGCGGTGCTGGCATCTCAACGGTGATTTTGAGATGATCTACTTCGCCTTTTGCCAACCGCTTTTGCATTTTGGCAAATGAGTGTTCGTAGTCTGTCTGTTTCTGCTCACTGGCTCCTGCCGGCAGTGGCGGCAGGAGCTTTTCGATGATCTTGTTTTCAACATAGGTTTCGATCTTCTCTCGATTGAGCTCATTTTGCTCATCCCGTACGATCTGCAACGCATTGGCAGCTAAATCCCGCACCATCGACTCGACATCTCGTCCGACAAATCCTACTTCGGTATATTTACTCGCTTCAACCTTCACAAACGGAAGATTCATCATGGTTGCCATACGACGGGCGATTTCAGTTTTACCGACTCCGGTACTACCGATCATCAGAATATTTTTGGGCATTACATCCCGTTGCATCTCTTCACTTAGCTGCATTCGCCGATGACGGTTACGCAGTGCCACCGCAATCGTCTTTTTCGCATTGGTCTGCCCTATGACATATTTATCTAAAAATGACACAATCTCTTTGGGCGTGAGATTGCTTGGTAAATTATAACTCAATTATAGCTCCAGTATTTTTATATTGGTATTGGTATAGATACAGAGTTCTCCTGCAATTTTCAAGCTCTCTTTAACCAGTGTCCGCTCATCCATATTATCAGTATGTTTGGCTAAAGCACGTGCTGCCGAGATCGCATAGTTCCCGCCGCTTCCGATGGATGCGATCTTGCCATCCTCCGGCTCGACCACATCCCCGGTTCCAGACAGGATAAAGATATGTTCTCGGTTCAATACCAGCATCATCGCTTCGAGTTGACGAAGATGTTTGTCTTTTCGCCACATTTTGGAGAACTCGATGACCGATTTGAGCAGGTCTCCTTTTTTCTCATTGAGAATCCCTTCAAACATATCAAAGAGATTAAACGCATCTGCTGTACTTCCGGCAAATCCTGCCAAAATCTCACCGTTATAGAGTGTTCGGATTTTGGTCGCATTGCCTTTGAGTATCGTATTGCCAAACGTCACCTGTCCGTCACCGCCGATTACTGAGCGGTTTTTGCCTTTATATGCCAGTATCGTTGTCGCGTCAAACACCGTTACTCTCCTACCACTTCGACGGTTACCAATGCGTGAATCCCATGTCCCAATTTCACATCGATCGGGAATTGACCGATATTTTTAATCGCCTTTTTCAGTTCAATATTTTTCTTATCTAACACAATATTTAACGACGCTTCAACCGCATGGGCAATATCCTCTTTTTTGACTGAACCTTGGATACCAACCGGTGCCAGTTTCTTGGCAATCAGAACATTTTTCTCTTCTAGGATTGCTTTTTCTTTAGTGAAACGGGCAATCTCATCAGCCAACTCTTGAGCCATTCGCTCTTGATCTGCTTTCCAATCTGCCACGACTTGTGGGGTTGCGAGTTTAGCCATACCTTTAGCGATGAGGAAATTTTGACCATAACCGTCTTTGACCTCTTTGATTTCACCTTTTTTGCCTAAACTTTTTACATCTTTTACCAATAAAACTTTCATTGTAATTAAATCCTTGTTGATTCTTTTTTATTAATTTATAATTTTATCGAATTTTTTTTAGAGATGGGATATACTATCATTTAAGA
>JACXUN010000220.1 GCA_014763905.1 Campylobacterales bacterium | reverse complement strand
TTGGCTAAATCAACATCAAGATCACGATCAAAGGTATGCCATCGACCATTGGCAGCATCGGCTCCTAAGCCCAACAAGACATATCGTCCATTCAGACCTTGGCTATCATCCCGTCGAACTCAGGTTATTAAAAAAATTAGTAGTTTTTTTAAGTTAATTTTTACTATTATCCTGAATAATCTTTCTAAAAAGCGGTGCGAGATATTGACTTCCCGTTATTGTCAAATGTCCATTATCAAAGTAGAGAGGGGTTCCATCCTCACGAATATATTGACACGATTGCTGACAGAAAAACTGAGCGGTTGAATGGATTTTAAAATGATCCGATTCCAATGGCAACAAAGATAAGAACATGGCATGATGCTTCTTTTCATACTGATCAAGAGTCTGTATCGGCAATGCTTTCTGATCAACGTAATACTCCCATAAAACTTTAGGGATATGCTCTTTCCATGTCGGTATCGGCATAATAAAATCAACCGAAATCTTTGCACTCTCTGCTAACCGAACCAGCTCTTTGATTTTGTCTAAATGTTTATTGATTCGGAACGAGTAGTGAATCACGATTCTCTCAATCTCATCTTTTTGACTCTCCTCTACTATTCTTTGCGGCGTTATCGACGCATCTAAGAGGGCTTCATTATAAACCAAGAACCAAACATCACTATGCAGGGATTTTGCCTCTTCTTCAAACGTATATTTGATCGCATCGGCATGACTGTCCCCCAGCAATAGAATACGCTGTTCCACCTCATCACTAGGCAGTTGCGTCAAATTACAAGAAAAACTTTTAGGGTCTAAAATACGATTTAACTTGCCGCATCGATAAACATCTCTATCTTTAAAAGCATTGGCGATACGTTGTTCTGATTGATCAAAAAGATTTTTCTGTATATTTAAGCCTACAAAAATAAAGAGAAAAATCCACACAGGAAAACTCCATAAAATGATCTTAATATGTTTTGATTTTCGTAGCCCCTCTTCAAATAGATGATACGAAAGAACCGATAAAGGTACAATCAGAGCGATCAACACCAGTGTATCGATCCAATTTTCGGGCTTTAAAATGGTTCCGGAGAAAGGCTGATAAAGATAGAGAACAATAACCGGGAAATGCACCAGATAGATGGAGTAGGAATATTTTCCGATTCCTTCTAATAGAGTGCCGATTATA
Organism: Campylobacterales bacterium; assembly: GCA_014763905.1. Taxonomy (GTDB): domain Bacteria; phylum Campylobacterota; class Campylobacteria; order Campylobacterales; family Sulfurovaceae; genus UBA1140. Next base: position 1,547 of record JACXUN010000220.1, on the reverse strand, counting down.
CTTTTTTCAATCCAATCCGATAGGCCAAAAAGCAGTACCGATGCGGTAGCCACCGTAATAAGCAAAGCATAAAATCCGGGATGTCCTGTTAAAAAGTTTAAGCTATCTCCCTGAACATTGAGCATCGGGATAAAGAGAATGATGAGTAGTCCTAAATCCCCCCATTGAAACCAAGCATCTCTTTGCTTTACTACTCCAGTTGTAGTAAAATAAAATGCCACACCGTACCCCAAAAGGAACTCCCATATCCGCAGTGGCATCATAAAAAATGAGGTTTTCGGAGAGATTCCCAATACCATAGCCGAAAGCGACAAAGAGAAGAGTAAGAACAAGAGTAAAAAATAACGATTTAATCGAAAAAAGAAAAAAAGAATCGGTATGATCAGATAAAACTGAATCTCCACCCCCAGTGACCACAGATGCAACAGCGGGTTAAATTCAATTTTACTAAAATAGGAGTTTTGCAACCAAAATCCGATATTGGAACTAAAAAAAGTTGCAAAGAGTGATTGATCGATAACTTGGCTAAACTCATTGGGAGTAACCAGCAATGAACTGACATACAAAGTTACGAGAACAATCATAAAATACGTCGGCAAAAGCCGTAATGCTCTTCTCGCAAAAAAATGTTTTATATTTTGATGATCATAGAGCATTGCCATCAAAAATCCACTGATGACAAAAAAGACATCAACCCCCAAAAAACCGCTTTTGAAAACCCCGATATCGAGGTGAAAAAGGACAACAAACAGAACAGAAACACCCCGTAAAATCTGTATATCTTTTCTATATGGCATCAACTTTTTTCACCTTTGCAACATGGCTTATTGCAGTACAATATTATCAATCAATCCCGATCCTCTAATCATAATCGTATTAATTTTAATCAGACTGTTATCCGGTTCCATATTGATTAAATCTTGTACCACATCACGGGTAATGGTTCGCCATGTACCGTCAACGGTATCACTGCCCAATCCATACCCTAGATACTCACCACTGACACCTTTGTCAAAATCTCTTGGTGTATAGGTGAGATATCGTCGTCCATTTGCGGTATCTAAGGAGATAAAAACCGTATAAGACTCTCCAAAGTTCATCTCCCAACTGAGTTGCGTCAAATTACTTTTATCAATGGTGTATTGATACCCATCGCTCTTGCCCATGCCTTGTAAGCCAATCACACGGCTCTGTTTTTCAACACTCTCGATATTGGTAATCGAAGCCTCTCCGGAAGTATTGACATAGATACTCCATCCATCCGTATTGCCATCTTCCGCATCTTCTAAGACCCCACCATCATCTGCAAATGTTCGTATATCATCAATACGCCCCGAACCACGGATCAAGAAGGCATGAATCGCAACCAGATTATTGTTTGGTTCAAATTGATGTAGATCCGATTCAAGATTCCGGGTAAAGGTTTGCCAAGTACCATTATTTGCCTCTGCTCCTAAACCAAAATAGATATAGCTTCCTTGTAATCCGGCATCGGTATTGGTTGGTCGATAGGTCATATATCTTGCTCCCAATGTTGTCTCTATCGC
>JACXUN010000219.1 GCA_014763905.1 Campylobacterales bacterium | reverse complement strand
TTTAAGTTATTCTCATACAATGTATCGTTACATCTATAGGATATCAAGTTATTTGAGATCATTTTACAAACATAAAGCAATAGGATGAACCATAGTATTGATATTCTCCTTGCCACTTATAACGGTGAAAAGTATCTCGTTGAACAAATCGAGTCTATTTTATTGCAAACTATTTTAAATTGGATATTGCTGATCCGTGATGACGGTTCAACCGACGGGACATTGCAGATTATTCAACGCTATGCAGATCAATACCCCGATAAAATTATATGGTTGCGAGACAATGAATCCAATCTAGGTGTGACGAAAAATTTTGAACGGCTAATGGAATATTCTACAGCATCATATATCATGTTTTGTGATCAAGATGATATTTGGCTTCCTCATAAAATAGAAACTTGTTTGCGTAAACTACAAACTATGGAAAGGGAATATGGAGTAGATACCCCTCTGCTCGTCTATACAGATTTGTCGGTATGTGATGAGAGGGGAGAACTGGTAGCTGAATCGTTTTGGAAATATCAGGGAAGCAACCCATCTCTTCCTCTTGATTACGCAAAAGCATTGGTACAAAACAATGCAACAGGTAGTACTTTTATCTTTAATCGTTCACTTTGTGATCGTGCTTTACCATTTCCCCCTGATACCGTCATGCACGATTGGTGTGTGGCACTTACGGCATTGTATTTAGGAAAAATCGATTATATAACGAATCAAACTATTCTCTACCGCCAACACAGTGCTAATGTTTCAGGAAGCAAAGGGAAAAATATCTTACCAATACTCCGTAAACTTCCTCGATATTGCATAATATTGGAAAATAATAGAGTGCAGGCTAAAAGTTTTTTAGAAAATTTTCGATCCCAATTAGATCAGAGACAAATTAATATATTGGAAACCTTTACCGCTCTATTTTACATGAATAAATTTCATCGACTTTACAAATTATTGCGATTTAAATTTCTAACGTTTGCTAATTTGAAAGATATTGGTAAAATAGTTATGTTTATCTTCTGTTCCAAAAAAGAATCTTTATGACCTTCGGTTTCCTCTCCCATCTTGATTACAACCTTTGGCTTTTTCGCTTGCCGATTATGCAAGAACTGGTAAAACAAGGGCATACGGTCTATGCTATCTGTCCAAGTGGTGAAGTAAGCGGAGAATTTGCCCAACATAACATCATCCATATCCCTTACGCTATTGAACGTTCCAGCCTCAATCCTCTCAAAGAGATTCGCTCTATTCGCAATATTTATGACGCCATCGTGCCGCTGAAGCTCGATATATTGCACACCTTTACCGCCAAGCCCAATATCTACGGCACTATCGCAGGACGATTAGCCAAGGTACCCCACATCATCAATTTGGTCGAAGGGCTGGGGAGTTTTTATCTCGAAAATGATCTCAAAAGCCGTTTAGTACGAACACTAATCGAAACACTCTATCGACAAACCTTTAAACTCGCCAATACCGTAATGTTCGTCAATCGCGACGACCCTGCTTATCTAGCTTCTAGAAAAATCATTACTCCTGAAAAAATATTTATCATCAAAGGGGTAGGAATAGATACTAATAAATGGAGCCCTTTGCCAAAAGAAAATGGGTCTACTAGAGTCACCATGATAGCTCGTGCCCTTACACACAAAGGGGTATTGGAGTTTATTGAAGCCGCAAAAATTCTCACAAAAAAATTCCCTGCCGTATCTTTCCAATATGTTGGCTCTCCTGATGAAGGGAATCCGTTTAGTGTTACTGAAACATTTATGCAAACACAATCCTCCATACATTACTTGGGGCACCAAACTAATATCCGTCATATCCTTGCCCAAAGCGATATTTTTGTTTTACCGAGCTATCGAGAGGGATTACCCCGAACAACAATGGAGGCGATGAGCATGGGATTGCCAATCATCACCACGGATGTCGTGGGATGCAGAGAAACAGTCGAAAACGCAATTAACGGCTTCATCGTCCCACCCAAAGATTCTCTCGCATTGGCCAAAGCAATAGAGCACCTTTTGAAAGATGAAAATCTCCGTAAAAAGATGGGTAAAAAGAGCCGTCTTAAAGCGGTTCGGGAGTTTGATATTGCTACAATAATAGACAAATATCTTGAAGTGTATGGATTGCAGCGTGTACGTTAATCTCTTCAAACCTTTATTGGATCGTCTCGGCGCCCTTATTCTATTGATCTTTTTTTCTCCGCTTATGGTTCTAACGGCTCTCATCATCGCTTGGCGAATGGGAAACCCCGTTTATTTTACACAAAAGCGCCCTGGACTACATGGAGAGATTTTTACGATCTATAAATTCCGAACGATGACAAACGAAAAAGATGCCAAAGGAAATCTCCTCCCCGACTCTGAGCGATTACAGGGGATCGGGGAACTCATTCGTACCCTCAGCCTCGATGAGCTCCCCCAGCTTCTCAATATTCTCAAGGGGGAAATGAGTTTTATTGGTCCACGACCTTTGTTAGTGGAGTATTTGCCGTTGTACACTCAAGAACAATTCAAACGACATAATGTCAAGCCCGGCATTACTGGGTGGGCACAGATAAACGGTCGAAACGCGATCAGCTGGGAAGAGAAATTTCGCTATGATATCGAATACGTCAACAATATATCATTTGCGTTTGATCTTAAAATCTTTTTTCTTACACTCAAAAAAGTAGTTATGAGAGAGGGGATATCTCAACAAGGCGAGGCGACGATGGAGAAATT
>JACXUN010000025.1 GCA_014763905.1 Campylobacterales bacterium | reverse complement strand
AGATATTTGAGCGTCGCTTTGGCAATATTTCTTGTCTCTTCTACATAAATCTCTTGAATGGTATAAGTCTTATCGGAAGAAAGCTTCAGACCCGAGGTGCCATGAATCGGTGTAGCATGGTCAATCATTAGATAATCCATAGTCTATTTTGGTAGCTTCCGGTCAAAAACTCCTGTTCCATCTCTTGAATCATCGTTTGTATACTTTCCGGCTCAAGCCCGTCGCTCTTTGAGTTCTTTGATCGATATCATCTCATTTCCCGCAAAATCTAATCCCAAAAGATTCGTAATTTGCTCTACCGTGCTAAGCTTAACATCCTCTGCGGCTAAAAAAACGATTGACAGTTCTAACCCCCAAATGACTTAATTTGGCTAAGTTTTCGATAGTAATATTTAATGCTTTTTTACGCTTTTCTACTTTATGAATCAGGTCTGCTCTTCTCATGATCTATCCTTTGGAATATTATGCCATAAATGACATAAAAAGAATCAGAACAGTATCTTCCAAGAAGCCTATTTTAGCTATAATCCCGCATGGCGACTATCAAAATAAACAAACAAAATTTTTTTCATAATCTCAACCAATTTACCCTAAAATGCGGTTCCAAAGCACAAGTGGGTATCGTACTCAAAGATAATGCGTATGGGCATGGACTCGAACTCATGGCGGAGTTGGCGACGGAGTTTGGATTGACCGAGGCGGTAGTGCGAACCTATGCGGAAGCCAAACGGATCAAGCCCTATTTTCAAAGTATATTGGTCTTGGGGGATCGGGCGTGTGTGGATGCTCACTGTTCGTTTGCTCTGAATTGTTTAGACGATATCGATCAGGCACCTCACGGTGCGGTGGTCGAACTCAAAGTCGATACCGGGATGCATCGTAACGGTATTGCGATGGCGGAGCTGGATGAGGCGTTGCAGCGTATCCGGAAGCAAGGATTGAGACTCAAAGGGGTCATGAGTCATAACCGCTCCGCCGATGAGTTGAGCAGTGAGCTGTTTTGGCAGCAGAAGCGGTTTGAAATGGTCAAGCAGCGGGTGAAGGCAGCGGGATTTGATACCGTTCGGTTTCACTCGTTTAACTCTGCTACGGCATTGCGACTGGATTGCCGTCATGAGGATTTGATCCGTGTCGGAATCGGAGCGTATGGCTATAGTGAACTGCCCGAGATATATAGAGTCATAGAACTCAAACCGGTGCTTACACTCTGGGCGAAACGGATTTCGAGTCGAATCCTTCAAAAAGGAGATCGAGTAGGATATGGTGGTACTTATGAAGCTTCTCATAGTATGGAGGTTTCAACTTATGATTTGGGTTATGGTGACGGTTGGATGCGCTCTACCCGTTTTCAGTCTTTTGTGACGGCTGAGGGGTTACCAATCTTGGGGCGTGTTTCGATGGATTATGTTTCTCTGGCATCGACCAAAGAGGAGGTGTGTATCATGGATAATGCGTTGGAAGCCAGTAAACAGGTAGGGACGATTTCGTATGAGATGATGACCTTACTCAATCCCGATATTAAGAGAATTGTCTGGTAGGATGTATTGAACCGAAAGCTTTAGCTTCGCTTTTTCGGGGCTGAAGCCTCCGGTTCCTAGTCATCCTACAGGATTACGCCATCCACCCCAGCGACCGCCATAATCTCAATCTCATTCTCATCTTCGATCTTACCCAATACCTGTGTATCAAAGAGATAGTTTTGAGCAATCGGCATCAACTCTATGGCTAAGGCTTTCTCGGCGATAATATATTTGCATTTCATGAGATTGGCAAAAACGGCATCTTTGATACTGTTGACTTTGAGGGCGTAGGGGATACTGTTTTGTTGACAATATTGTGCCAGCTCCAGTGAATAGGGTAGGGGGTTGAGCAGCAGGATGCTGTTGGCGGGGGTGCGTTTGATATCGTTGATCGATGAGATGGTATAGAACCGCTCGCTTGCGATCCAAGGGTGTCCAAATATTTTCATCAATATTTTCCTATAATAGATTTCTTACAAAACTATAGACTCAATGGCAAATTCCCCTTGCTCTGAGCATTTAACAAGAACCCTAATGCTTTTTAGCCGCATTCAGACATGATTGTGAGCAGTAGGCTTTGCGTTGATAGATGATGGCATCATCCTCGGTGATATAGGTTCCGCAATTGGCACAAGCTGAAGTGGCTTGAATCTGACCGAAATCTTGCTCTGCATCCGATAGCTCTTTTCTGTCGATAAAAGAGATACGCCCCCCAAACCATCGATAGATAACCACGATCACAATGAGAGCAATCAGCAATTTTAGTAACATGTTTATTCTTTGATATAGAGATAGTTGCGTTGGTTCTTCTGGATTATATCATAATCAAACGCCGATTCTACTGCTTCCAGTTCACTGAACACCTGTTCTCCTTTGTAGAAAAGGTAGTGTGTTTGGTCATTTTGCAAGTGATGGGTGAGTTCGAGCAACATTTTGGTATTGGTCACGGCACGGGAGGTAATGAGATCAAACGGCTCAGTATGGTGATACGCCTCGACGCGTTTTTTGACCACACTGACATGAGATAGTCCCAGCTCCATTGTCGCATATTTGAGAAACGAAGCCCGTTTATTAAGCGGCTCACACAGCACCGTCTCGATATCGGGATAAGCGATAGTCAAGATCAATCCCGGAAATCCGGCACCGGTTCCCACATCAAGCAGAGAAGCAGGTCTCTGGATGAAGTTAATAGGATAGAGTGCATCGATGATATTATTATAAATCTCTCGATCGGTTTTGGCTCCAGTGAGGTTGTGGATGGCGTTCCACTCTTTGAGCAGAGCGGTAAAGGTGTGTAGCTGTTTGAGCTGATTTTCCGTAATCTGGATGGTTTCATGTTGGAGGAGTTGATTGAGTTTGTCCATTTACAGCATATGCCCCAGTTGCTCTTTTTTGACTTTGAGGTAGTTTTCGTTATAGGGATTGGCGGTCATTTGGATTGGGATACGCTCTACAATGTCGATATTTTTTAGTGAGTCGATTTTTTTGGGGTTATTGGTGAGCAGTTTGATTGCGTGGATATGATAGTAGTGTAAAATATATTCGACAATCTCATAGGTGCGTTGATCGGCTTTGAATCCCAATTGGTGATTGGCTGCGACGGTATCGAATCCTTGATCTTGCAACGCATAGGCATTGACTTTGCCCAGCAGTCCGATATTTCGACCCTCTTGGCGGTGATAGATGATCATACCGCCTTGTTGAGCGATTAGCTCTTGGGCATAGGCGAGCTGCTCTCCGCAATCACATTTTTTGGAGCCGAGGGCATCACCGGTGAGACATTCAGAGTGGATACGCACGATGGGTGTATCACTCAGATCATCGGTGAAGATCGCTAGATGTTCGCGTTCTCCCTCTTTGAAGGCTTGGATATTAAAAATTCCGTATTTGGTTGGTAGTTTGGCTACGTTAGAAATTTCGACTCTGTTCATGGGCGTGATTATATCACTTTATTAATGAATTATAAATTTTAGGGTGCTAAAATACCTCAAACAGTAAAAACCTGAGTTCAACAGAATATCATAGACTATGAAATTCTGTCGAACTCAGGTTAAAAACAATAAAAAGGTGACGTAATGTTTACACGCTTTCGACGCAAACGAATCAATCCAGTATTAAGAGACCTGCTCCAAGAGACCCACTTGCGTGTCAATGATTTTATCTATCCACTCTTTATCCGAAGCGGTGAGGGGATCAAAAATGAGGTAGAGTCGATGCCGGGTGTCTATCAGATGAGTATCGATGAGGCGATCAAAGAGTGTACGGAACTCAAAGAGCTGGGTATTTACTCCATTATCCTTTTTGGAATCCCCGATACCAAAGACAGCGTCGGAAGCGATGCGTTATGTGATCACGGGATTATCGCTTCCAGTATTCGAGCGATCAAAGCCGCACACCCTGATATGTTCGTGGTGACCGATCTCTGTTTCTGTGAGTATACCGATCATGGGCATTGCGGCGTTCTCGATCCGGTATTGGAGACAGTGGATAATGATATCACGTTGGACAATTTAGCCAAGCAGGCAGCTGTTCATGCCAAGGCGGGAGCCGATATGATCGCTCCAAGCGGTATGATGGACGGGATGATTACGGCGATCCGCAACGGTCTTGATATGGTCGGCTATAGCCATATCCCGATTATGTCCTACTCTACCAAGTTTGCCAGTGCTTATTATGGTCCGTTTAGAGATGTGGCAGAATCGGCTCCAAGTTTCGGTGATCGACGCAGCTATCAGATGAATCCGGCAAACCGGCGGGAAGCGATTCTGGAAAGTCTCGAAGATGAGCGAGAGGGAGCCGATATCTTGATGGTCAAACCGGCACTGGCGTATCTCGATATCATCCGCGATATCAAAGAGAACGCTTCTCTTCCGTTGGCAGTATATAATGTAAGTGGGGAGTATAGTATGTTGAAGATGGCAGCTAGAGCCGGTGTCATTGATTATGAGCGAGTGATGATGGAGACGATGCTGGCATTTAAGCGGGCAGGAGCCGATATCATTATCAGCTACCATGCCAAAGAGGTGGCGGCAATCTTAAAAGGAGTATAACCACTCCTTCTATTTTTCTCCGTCGATCTCTTTAGAGAGTTCGGCTAACTGCTCCAGATAGGTATCTTCCCCTTTTTGGGTTGATATCTCTATGGTTTCTTCTTCTGCTTCAGCCTCTTGTTTTGGTTCTTCTGTCGTGAGTTTTTCGACTTCAGCTTGAATCGCTGCTTGATCACTGCCATTGGTTTCACTGACCGCAGGTGTATCTTCTTCAATTTCAAGCTCTTCGATATTGTCAAGCATTTTTGAAGGCTGTGGCGGGGTTGGGATATCGGCTTGATTGGCACTGTTGTCTGAAGAACTAAAATAGAAGTACCCACCGACTCCTAACCCTATAATAAGTACAATGAGAATAGCAATCAGTATTTTGGTACTGTCACTTTCAGATTCTTCGTTGCCGCCTAAAATTTCTAACTTATATGTGTCGCTAAAGCTTACCTGATCTTTTTCATCTGTTCTTTTATTAAACACAAAATTCCTTTGTATAGATGAAGTTTTTATAGTTATTTCAAAAATAATAGGATCATTTTAGCATAAAAAAACAGTAAGATTGCTTTTAGAGTGCCTTTTTTCGTGATTTGATAGAGTTTTGAATTGTTTATCTGTTATAATGCTTTCATTGAAAAAATAACAAAAAAGGAATGCCAATGTTAGAATCAGCTCTTTTTTCTTGGGTGATAGGAATCTTTTTCCTGTTGGCAATTTTGGTAGTGATTTATTATACGGTAGGATTTGAATCAATTATGCCACTTGTCATCATTGAGTCCCAAGAGGCGTGGGTCGTTGACCGACTGGGTAAAGATCGCGTATTGTACGAAGGTATAAATCGTATTATTCCATGGATAGATCGTATTGAAGCTAAAGTAAGCCTCAAAGAGCAACCCATCGATCCTCCACCACAAAATATTATTACTAAAGACAATATCAGTATCAAAGTTGATATGATTGCAATGATTAAGATTGTTGAACCAATGAAAGCGATACAAGAGGTTTCAGACTATAAAGAGGCTGTAAAAAGTTTAGTTATGACCAGTGTAGTTGATACCATGGGTAAGATGGAGCTTAAAGATATTCAAACTCAATTAACTAATATCTCTAAAGAGGTTATCAAACATATCGAAGAAGAGAGTTTACGTTGGGGTATTAAGATTGTTCAAGTTCGTTTTGAAGAGGTAGATTATTCTAATGATATTAAAAAATCAATGGAGCAAATTACCATTGCAGAGAATAATAAAACTGCATTAATTGCCCAAGCCGATGCAAAAAAAGAGGCAGCTCAACGAGAAGCAGAGGCTCTTTTACATAAAATCGAAACGATCAAAAAAAGCATGAATCAGATACCAGATGAGAGGATATTGGAGTTTTTGAAATCGATGGATTATATCAATTCGATGCAGAGTCTCTCCGCATCCTCCAATGCGAAATTTGTACTCTATCCATCGGGAGATCAGCAAGCCGTTGATAAAATTATGCGTACCGAGTATCTCTCTCAATCGATGGACAAAAAATCATAGGTGTTACCCATGATTTTCGGTTTTTTTTAAAGTCAGAATTAAAGAAGAAGCAAGCAGAAAAGAAAGGAAGGACTGGAATGTTTTTTATTACGGGAATGTCTACATTTACGTGGATACTATTGGCTTATGTGGCACTACATGTCGGACATGAACATATCGGTATATTCAAAGATATTACGTTGGATTCAATGGTATGGACACACTATTTGGCAGGTGGGGGCGGCCCTTTTATTATCCGAGTGAGTGAACTCTTTTTGATAATCGGTTCCATAGCACTTTTTATCGAAGTTTCAAAAGCCGCAACGACCAAAAACTTCAGTGGGAGTGAAACCCTATTGAGTTTTGTTGTAGCGATTGTTTTTGTGGTACTTTTCTTTATGGTATCTTGGGCTCAAAACCCGACATTTTTGATTCTCACTTTGATGTCGTTTATTGATGCAACGGGTGGATTTATTATTGAACTCAATGCCGCACAGCACGACTTCCACGTTAAGTAGTAACCAAGAACATCTGGTTATCGGTGATCTTCACGGCTGTATCGATGAGCTGAAGCAGCTCTTGGTGCAGAATGGATTTATCATTGATGCTGAGGGATTGATTCAAACAACGACTGAGTCGGAAAATCGAACCATTATCTTATTGGGTGATTTTATCGATAAGGGAAGTCATGAAAAGCTTGCCGAGACGATTGAGTTTCTCTATCATAACTACCACTATATGAATCGATCCCAAAAGCGTTTGTATTTAGTATTGGGTAATCATGAAAAGATGATCTACCGCTATGTGACCAATGACCCGAGATTAGAGATCACACCGGAAAAGCTAGAGGAAAAACGCAAATATTATAATACCGCCACACTGTTAGAGTCGGATAGTGATTTAAGAGCAAAATTTTTAGAACTCTATGATCAAACTTATATCTGGCTGCACTATCGTCACAGTGATCAATTCAGTGTGATGCTCACCCATGCACCCTGTCCTGTAAAACATTTGGGAGAATCGGATGAGGACTCGATCAAAAAGATGGTCAAGTGTGCCTCCCGCAGTAAAAACAGAGGGCTTAAACTCGATGATCTCCTCTCCTATATTCACCAAGAAGCAGAAGATACCCAGCACTATCACATTTTCGGACACCTTTCACAGCCCAATATCCGCCAATACAAGAATAAAATCTGTATCGACACCTCAGCGATATACGGTGATGATCTGAGTGCGGTTCTGATCAAAGGCAACACTTTAAGTTTCCATAGCACCCCATTTCAGCACAAACAGCCGGCAGCAACCCAAGAGTATAATGTTCTGTTTGATTTTTAATGACTTATGTTGATTAATTTCTTTATAAATATATCATGGTAAAATAGCTCCCTTAAATCAAACTTACTTACTATTATAATAGATAGGGCTTCTTGTAAAACTAGTTAAAGGTAGGTATTAGGAAAATCCAATGAGACACTTTTTAAGCTTAAAAGATTTCACCAAGAGTGAACTTTTAGAGATGATTACTTTGGCACAAACCATTAAAGAACAGACCAAACGCAAAGAGTTCGTTCCGTATTTAGAACACCAAACGCTGGGAATGATCTTTGAGAAGAGTTCGACTCGGACACGGGTCAGTTTTGAGACCGGTATCTATCAGCTTGGAGGTGTAGGACTTTTCCTATCATCGAATGATATTCAGCTAGGTCGCGGAGAGCCGATGAAAGATACTGCGAGGGTGATCTCTCGGATGGTCGATATGGTGATGATCCGTACCTTTGAACAGAGTAAAATCGAAGAGTTCGCCCGATACTCCAAAGTTCCGGTGATCAATGGATTGACCGACAGCTACCATCCGGTACAGTTGATGACCGACTATATGACGATGCTGGAGTGCGGTATTACAGAGCCGGTGGTGGCGTATGTGGGAGACGGTAATAATATGACCCACTCATGGCTGATGCTGGCAGGTAAATTGGGATTTGAACTGCGTGTCGCAACTCCGGTCGGGTATGAGTGTGATCCGCAAATCGTTGCCGATGCGTTAGAGATGGCAAAAGAGAGCGGAGCCAAACTCAGCTTTGGTCATGATCCTAAGGTGGCGGTTGCCGGAGCCAATGTGGTGACAACCGATACGTGGGTATCGATGGGACAAGAGGAAGAGAAAGAGAAACGTCTCAAAGATTTCGACGGATTTATTGTGGATGAGCAATTGATGGCATTGGCACAAGCGGGGGCTATCTTCTTACACTGTCTGCCTGCCTATCGTGATTATGAGGTGAGTGAAGCGGTCTTTGAAGCCCATGCCGATGAGATTTTCCTCGAAGCCGAAAACCGGCTCCATGCCCAAAAGGGTATCATGGTTTGGCTGGATCAACACCGAGGCGATGAGTAGACGATGAGCCATATCGATTTTGAAAAATTCTCCCGATACTCCAAGCCGGGTCCTCGTTATACCAGCTATCCGACGGCACTGGAGTTCAACAGTGACTTTAAGTATGAGCAGTATATCGAGTTTTTGGCAAACGCGACCGAGAAGATTTCCCTCTATGTGCATCTCCCGTTTTGCCGTAGTGCCTGCTATTTCTGCGGTTGCAACGTCGTCTTTACGTCTAAGGAAGAGAAACTCAGCCGTTATGTGGAGTATCTCAAAAAAGAGGTCGATCTCTTAGCCGAACATATCGATACCAATCGCGAAGTGATTCAGTTCCATTTTGGCGGCGGAACGCCGACCTACTATAAAGCATTTGAACTCGATGAGATTGTTACCTATATCAAGTCCAAATTCCCAAATTGGAGTCCTGAAGCGGAAGTCAGCTGTGAGATTGATCCGCGTTTCTTTAATGAAGATCAGATGAAGGTCTTTCATAAGCATGGATTCAACCGGATTAGCTTTGGCGTACAGGATTTGGATGAGAAGGTACAGCATGAGATTCACCGTATCCAGCCGTTGGCATTGACCCAAAAAGCGGTCGATTTGGCAAGAAAGTACGGGATCACGTCGATCAATACCGACTTCATCTACGGACTGCCGTATCAAAATCTGGAAACCTTCTCCAAAACATTGGAACTCTCGACGCAGCTCAATCCTGATCGTGTGGCGGTCTTTAACTACGCACACGTGCCGTGGCTGATGCGAACGATGCGAAAATTTGACGAAACTACCTTGCCGACTCCGGAAGAGAAGCTCAAAATTTTTAAATATACCATTGACTTTTTTGAGAAGCATGGGTATAAGATGGTTGGTATGGATCACTTCGCCAAACCTGAAGATGAACTCTTCGGAGCGATTGCCAAAGGTGAACTCCATCGTAACTTCCAAGGTTACACCACCAAAGGAGGATCCAACTTAGTCGGTATCGGTCTGACCAGTATTGGTGAAGGGCAACGCTACTACGCCCAAAACTTTAAGAAGATGGAAGCTTATGAAGCGGCTCTTGATAGCGGCAAGCTACCGTTTGAACGGGGTGCGGTACTGAGTGATGATGATTACATTCGTAAAGCGGTGATTATGGAGCTGATGGCAAACTTCCATATCGATATCAAACGGGTCGAAGCGGAACATGGGATTGTCTTTGCCGATTATTTTGCCGATGCCATTGCGGCGTTGCAAGAGTTTGTTGAAGCGGGATTAATGAAGATCAATACAGATGAGCTAAAGGTGAGTGAAACCGGAACCCTATTGATTCGCAATATCGCCATGCCGTTTGATGCCTATATGAAAAAATACGCTCAGAGCAAGAAGAGCTTTTCCAAAACCGTATGAAAACCCTAGAAGATATTTTTAATTTCACCCAAACCAGCGACGCATGTGTCAAGTGCGGGAAGTGTATCCCGGTCTGTACCATTCACCAAATCAATGCCGATGAGGTGACCTCTCCGAGAGGATTTATCGATCTGCTTGGGCAGTATCAGCAGGGAAATCTCGAACTCGACAAAACCGCCAAAGATATCTTTGAGAGCTGTTTCCTCTGTACCAACTGTGTGGATGTCTGTCCGAATTCACTGCCGACTGATATGGTGATCGAAGAGGTGCGTGCCGATATCGCCGATAAGTTTGGTATCGCATGGTTTAAGCGGGCGTTTTTTACCCTCTTGCGTCATCGGACTTTGATGGATATTATGATGAAGTTGGGTTATACCTTCAAGACCTGCGGCTTCAAACAGGATGAGAAACGCAGCGGTATGATCCCGCGGTTCCCGATGCCGATTATCAAAAGCGGTCGTCTCCTGCCGTCACTGGGCAAAACCAGCTTCCTTAATAAATATCCCGAAAATATCGACAACGGCGGCAAACGACGTGTCGCGATCTTTATCGGCTGTCTGGCTAACTACAACTATACCGAAATCGGCGATGCGTTGATCGATATCTTTGCGGAGTTGGGTATTGATGCCTTTATCCCCAAAGGACAGGTGTGCTGTTCTGCTCCGGCATATTTCACGGGAGATCAATATACCGTCGAGAAGCTTTCCAAAAAAAATATCGAGTATTTTGAAACCTTTATCGATGAGGTAGAGGCGATCATCATTCCTGAAGCGACCTGCTCGGCGATGATCAAGCATGACTGGGAAGTATTCTTCCATAATCACGAGATGCAGGAGTGGGCAGATCGTGCCAAAAAACTCAATGAAAAAATCTTCATGGCAACCGAGTGGTTAGAAAAAAACACCGACCTCAAAGCCATACTCCAAGCCAAAGGGGTGAAGTTTGACGAGGTAATCACCTATCACGATGCCTGTCATGCCCGCAAAGTACAAGGAATTCACAAAGAGCC
>JACXUN010000218.1 GCA_014763905.1 Campylobacterales bacterium | reverse complement strand
TAAAAATAGTAAAAATTGGGGGGATTTTCACAGAGATTTTAAAAAAACTCAGCTAAAATAGAGCTAAGATTTTTAAAAAATCAAGAAAATAAGAAGTTGAAAGTTCTAAAAGGTATTTTTAGAGGTTTCCGTCAGATATTATGGGGGTCAAAATCCTGAAAGAGGCAACCGATATTCAGTTGGATATCAAATTAGATGATGGTCTCTTCCAGCTGCCTGAGTATAAACAAGAGTCGATTGATGCGATGATGGGTGAAGCGACGGAGGAGAGTGACGAGGAGATGATGCCGGAGCAAGCCCCAACCAAGGAGCAGTTGGATCAAGTTGCCAAACAGCTGCAAGAGGCGATGAAAAATTTTGGCGGGATGCCACAGCAATAATGAAGCGATATCTATACGGACTCATACTCTGTCAGTGTATGCTCTATGGTGAGATAGACTTTTCTCAACACCAGATTAAAAATGGTGAGACCCTTTTTGAGGTCACCTCGGTGGCGGAGGATGATGTGTTGAATGTTCGAGCTAAGCCTACACATAAAAGCGATATTCGCTATAAACTGGGACCTCATGCTCAAAATATTATCAGTTACGAAAAAAATATGGCAGCCAAGGTGGGGAAAAATATTTGGGTTCCTGTACGTGTTGGGTTTGATGATGGATTTTTAGATGGGTATGTGAATGCCAAATATTTGAAATTTGCCGAGAAGTTTGAGACGATAGAGAACCAGAGACTCTCGGTGCGGATTCCCTACTTTATGGAGTATGAAACTCCTCAATCAGAACCGGATTGGA
The DNA here is from genome assembly GCA_014763905.1 of Campylobacterales bacterium. Lineage (GTDB taxonomy): Bacteria > Campylobacterota > Campylobacteria > Campylobacterales > Sulfurovaceae > UBA1140. The sequence goes on along the minus strand of JACXUN010000218.1, from coordinate 1,979 downwards.
TACGGGTATTTCACTCACTCAGTGTAAACCATTACAGTGGATGTGATGAACGAGACAATCCGAGGTTGGAGTATCAATTGGTAGATTTTGAGATAGCCTTAAATGTGTATGATACCTTATCGGAAGCGTTGATGAAGATACTCTATATCGATTCGCGAAATTTCACGGACTATTATGACCCGACGCATGACTGGTTCAGACCCAATCCCAAAGAGTTAGTCGAAGCGGTCAACTATTATGGATTAGAGGGGTATAGTTATACGATGGGAGCTGAAGGATGTGGTGAAACCGTCTATTTCTTTCAACGCAACGGTAAAGTGCTGGTAATCAAAGAGCCGTTTGATCATAATCCTCCGATTTTACAAAAAGGAGAATCGCTGCCGTCAAATTGGAGATATAGGGATAAAAAAGAGATTTTAAACGATATTGTTCAACATTTGCAGATCAACTAGCGATGAAGAGAGATGGAATAATAGAACATTTTTTTGTTATAATATATTATTTAATTAGGAGAAATACGATGAAAAAAACTTTAAAACAATTGACAATTATTGGATTATCCGTAATATCGACACCCTATCTGATAGCTGATGAGGTGACGGATATTTTGGAAGAGAGTATCACCGCCTATAAAGAGGGAGATTATGTTCAAGTCAAAGAGAATTTGACCTATGTCTTAGAGCTTCTTAAACAGAAAAAAGGGGAGAGTCTGAAAACCATATTGCCGGAAGCACTGAATGGATGGCAGGCAGAGGAGGCAACATCGGAGACAGCCGGAGCCGGGATGTTGGGCGGTGGAACCAATGTGAGTCGTGTCTATAAAAAAGACAAATCCGAGATTACCGTGAGCATTGTAACTGACTCTCCATTGATGCAAAGTATCGGGATGATGATGTCCAATCCAATGTTTGCTTCAGGTGGTAAACTGACCCGTATCAATCGAGAAAAAGCGATGGTCAAATACGAAACAGACCGTAAATCCGGTGAGTTGACGTTGGTCTATGAGAACCAATATCTGATTAGCGTGAAGGGTGACGAAGTGACCGAAGAGGAGCTGGTCGAGTATGCCAAAGCCATTGATCTCAAAAAATTAAAAGAGCTGTAAAACAGCACCATTAGAAACGAATCGAGAGATAAAAACTAATCTCAAATCGGTCATCTTCTGAAAGATAGTTATTCTTTTTATAGACCGCATACGGGGGTTTGGTGGTGGTCTCATAGTCACTTTTGGGGAGCCATTCATGGTAGACCCAGTGGATGAACTTTAGGAGATCACCGCGTTTGCCCTTGATATCGAACTTCGCGTAAATACCGTCGGCGATTTTAAATTTCGGTAGCCATTCATCGGTAATCACACACGCCACATATTGACATTCGCTCAGCGGGGTAATGGTGGGATTGTCGTGGAAGAGTGCAATCTGCGTATACTGTTTTAGATCATGGGTCAATACCCAAGTCTAAATCTTCTTCCAAATCTGTTTGATTTGAGGGTTGTACCCTTGATGACGGATATAGTAGCTACTGAGTTCCGGCATTTTGACGATGGTCGGTTCGATATTGTCAAAAGAGGCTTTGGAAGCAATGCTTTGTTGGACTGCTGTAAAATGCTTTGGGAATACTCCTTGAACCCTCCTTTTCACCACTCTTTGGGAGTCATGGAAAAACGTTCTTTAAAGAGACGGATAAAAGAGCTTTGGGAACTGTATCCACAGCTGTGAGCCACTTCGGATATTAGTCAGCAGCAGATTGGAGGATTTCTGCAGGCGAATCGATTTGATACTCTCGTAGATATTGCGTCCAAATATCTCTTTGAAAATTTTGTGCATATAAAATTTACTGATTTGAAACTCTTCTGCCAACTCATCCATATTGATATCAGTATCAATATGGGTGTAGATATAGAAAAGTACGGCGTTGGAAATTTTGACTTTTTTCTGTAGAGTTGTACGCTTCATGATAACTATTATAGCACTAAATAG
>JACXUN010000024.1 GCA_014763905.1 Campylobacterales bacterium | reverse complement strand
AAGACATTTTGGCGGCTCTATTATCATGGTTCATTATTCCTGAATGTATCTCTGTATAGCATACCAGAAAAAATAAAAAAACTATATATGTTAAAAAATTAACTATTTAAAATTGATGCTACCTGACGACTGCTACCATGCTGCAGATAGACACGTAACGCTTGAGTTTTTTCTAAAAAGAGTTGACTGTCACGGTTTTGATACTCCGCTAAGAGATTTTCGACCGTAACCGCTTCTTGCAAAAACTCTTTGTGTAGGAGTGTACCGTTGTAATGAGAGAGAATGATATTGGCAAGTCCGACATACTCGATATTGAGAATTTTTTTGCCGATAAAATAATCAATTTTTTTGGCGATATAGCTCAGACTAAAAGGGGTACCGATAAGAGCCGCCTCCAGTGTTGCCGTACCCGAACAGATAAAGGCATAGTCCGCTTCATAGAGTGTTTGATGTGTATCCCGGCTGATTTCAAACATACTGATATCACCGTAGAGTGACTGGATTTTTTCCTCACTAAATGAAGCAGGGATAATCAGCACCGCCCGTTTATCTGCTAACTGCTGTCGCAACTGCTTATAGATAGGGAGTAGTTTAGCGATCTCGCTACGCCGACTTCCCGGCATATAGGCGATAATACCGTTATCGGTTATCGATTGCTTTTGATAGGGGATTTCATCTAAAAGCGGATGCCCGACATATTTGGCTTTGCTCTTATAATAATCGATTTCAAAAGGCAAGATACCCAGTAGACGGTCACAATATTTTTCCAGTTTTTTGGCTCTTTTGGGACGGCTTGCCCAGATTTGAGGGAGGATATAGTAGATGATCTCTTTATCGGGATAGGCTTTTTTGATTTTTTGTGCCAAGGGGAGATTAAAAGCGGAGGAGTCCATGAGCAGCACTTTATCGGCATCCTTGGCTAGTGCGACCATCTCATCGGCTACATTGAAGAACCAACGAATCTTTTTGATCGCATCTACGATCCCCATAATCGCCATATCAGAGATATCATATAACGGCGTACCGAGCCGCTGATCAAAGATACCTAACAGTTCAATCTCATCCGCATGTTTCAGCACCTCTTTGAGGTGCAGGTTGGATGAGGGCTCAAGAGCTGAAACGAGTAGTTTCATTTATCCGAATTTGATTCCGGCAAAGAATCCGGCAATCGCTCCGGCACCGGTGGTGAGTTCCATATTGGCAAGTCGATCTTTTAACATTCCGACTAGAGATTGAAAGCTGCTGACACCGGACGAAACACCGTTTTGTATCATCTGATCATTAAGCGCAAAGTAGCCTTGTGACTCCAGTACAAAAAGAACGACCAATCCAAGCCCCAGAAGCAATAGAAGCAATTTAAAGCTCTTCTTCAAAAAATAGCCGATTGCCAAACCGATGACAAAACTGGTTCCCATTTCTAAAAAAGGAAAACCGCTCTGCTCTGTTACCGTATTGCTGGTTGTGGTATGATTTACTGCATACTCTTCATTCATATCTTTACCTTATTTTATTTTTTTCGCGTGTATTATATCTTAATATATTAATAATTTTCACCGATTAGCTGGCTACAGAGATCAAATCGATTGTGGGTCATGAGGTGAACTTTCGAATGGATCTGCATAATTTGATCAAAAACATTTTTGGAAAGGGCGAAACCAACCTCTTGCTCTCTCTCTTCGCCATCCATGCTGGCAAGGTTCATTTCATCGATAATATCTTTGGGAACCGTAATTCCCGGCACTTTATCAGAGATAAAATTGGCGGTTTTGGCACGTACAACCGGAAACTGTCCCAAAATAAGCTCTGCCTCTTTGGCGGTTTCGCGAATACTTTCTGCTTTACACTCTTCAAAAATGGCTATCAGCTCTTTGGCATTTTCCAGATCATAAACCGGCTGGGTGATAATGCCTCTAGCACCGTAGTTCAGCTTTTTTAACATTTTCTTTTTGATATGACGCATATCTTTGGCATAGGCATTGGAGACCGCAAAAGGATAGATTGGTCTGGGTTTTGGATTGAGTTCCTTGTTACTGTAGTCTACGCCCTTATTGAGATGATAAATAATGCTGAGCAGTAGGGTTGAATCCCGTTCCAATACGCCTTTAACCTCCGGTTGATCGGAGAGTTTTGCCGGATCACCGGTGAGAGCCAAAATGGTACGCAGATTAAAATCATTGGCTCCTAATAAGGTTGATTGCAACGAGAGTTTATTGGTGTCCCGCATACTCATGGTTGCTATAACCGGTTTTTCAAAACGCTGTTGTACTTTGATAGCGGAGAGGATACCGGACATTTTAAGTTTAGCCAAGGGGTTATCGGTTACGGAAAAACCGGTAACTTTTTCATCCAGTTTGAGACGCTCAATGGTCTCAATTACGCCATCAATAGAAGCCCCGTGCGGCGGCGTGATCTCTACGGTGATAAAGGGTTGATCACTATGAAGTCGATTGCAAAATTTTTCAAACATGCGTTGATATACGTCCTAAATATTAATTGGCTATAATTCTATCAAAAATTAACATAGAGGTAGTATAGAAGGATGAAATTGGCCGTATTTGATTTTGACTCGACGCTTATGGACGGGGAGACCATAGATTTTTTAGCCGCTCCGTTAGGATTAGAAAAAGAGGTAGCTGCCATTACCCAACGAGCGATGCAGGGAGAGTTAGATTTTTTTAAAGCCTTGACCACCAGAGTAGAACTCCTAGAGGGATTGCCAAAAGCTAAAGTAGACGAAATTTGTCAAAACCTGCCGTTGATGCCGGGAGCCTTTGAAGTGGTTGCCGGACTGAAAGATCGTGGCTATAAAGTGGTGTGTTTTTCCGGCGGTTTTAGAAATGCCACCTCTCCGGCTTGTCAAGCACTGGGCATCGATGCCGATTTCTCTAATATACTACATGAAGATAACGGTATCCTTACTGGTCGTGTGGGGGGTGACATGATGTTTGGATTCTCTAAAGGAGATATGATTGTTCGATTACAAAATTTACTGGGAGTCTCCAGAACCGATACCTTAGTAGTTGGTGACGGTGCCAATGATCTAAGTATGTTTGAACATGCCGATACCCGAGTTGCATTTTGTGCCAAACCGGTACTCAAAGAGGCAGCGACACACTGTGTCGAACAGAAAGATTTGCGAGAGATTTTAACCATAATTGATTAAAACCTCTACATCGGTTGCATTCATAACGTTTTTTTAATAGATTTTCGTTAATTAAGTCATAATTTCAACTAAATTAATATAGGATATAGTTCCATGGACATTTTACAAGCCATAATAATCGGTATCATCGAAGGATTTACAGAGTTTTTGCCCATCTCCTCGACCGGGCATATGATCGTTGCCAGTCAGTTTTTAGGGGTAGAACAGAGTGCGGTTGTCAAAGCATATGAGGTGATTATTCAGTTCGCTGCAATTTTAGCGGTATTGATACTCTATTGCGAGAAGATCAATCTCAAAGAGATAACGCTTTGGCAGAAAGTTTTTGTTGCTTTCTTGCCTTTGGCAATTGTAGGTTTTATACTGAAAGATTGGGTCAAAGAAATTTTTACCGTTGATACCGTAGCATGGATGTTTATTGTCGGTGGAATCATCTTTATAGTGGTAGAGTATTTTCATCAAGATGAAAAATCTCCTTCCAAAGATATTGAAGAGATCAGTTGGTCGCAATCGATCTGGATCGGATTGGGGCAGGTGCTATCATTAGTGCCGGGAACCAGTCGTGCCGGTTCAACGATTATTGCGGGTATGCTCAGCGGGGTGAATCGAAAAGCCTCGACAGAGTTCTCTTTTTTGTTAGCCATACCGGTCATGATGGCAGTAAGCGGTTATGATCTATTAAAGCACTATGAAGATTTTATGGGAGCTGATTTAACAGCATTTGTCGTTGGGTTTGTGGTCGCATTTGTCGTAGCCTATTTGACCATAAAACTTTTGATAGCTTTTTTACAACGTTTTACGTTTGTGGCGTTTGGAGTGTATCGAATTCTCTTTGGGATACTCCTATTGATGATAGTGTGAAGGTAATAGAATTTGACATTTAATGAGTTTGATTTTCATAAAGAGCTTTTGAAGGGTATTAAAATAGCCGGTTTTAAGGAACCAAGCCTGATTCAAGAGATGGTAATCCCGATTATTGAAGAGGGACAGGATTTGGTAGGGCAAGCCCATACCGGTACCGGTAAAACTGCAGCATTTGGTTTACCGATAATGAATAAAATGGCGAACAAAGAGATTGAGCGGGCATTGATTTTGACCCCGACAAGAGAGTTGGCGACGCAAGTGAGCGATGAGCTGTTCCATCTGGGACGTTTTGCCAATATCCGAACTCTGACCGTTTACGGTGGAGTCGGATATGGACGGCAAATTGCTTTGATCAATAAAGGAGTTCAGGTGGTGGTCGCCACACCGGGACGACTCAAAGATCTCTACAAAAAAGGCAAGATCGATAGCTTCAATCCGGAAGTAGTCGTCTTGGATGAAGCGGATGAGATGTTGGATATGGGATTTTTGGATGATATCAAAGAGATATTTGAGTATATTCCTCAAAATCGCCAAACACTCCTTTTCTCGGCAACCATGCCGGAACCGATTAAAGCACTGGCCGATGAGATTCTATCCTCACCGCAGTTTATCTCGGTCGTCAATCAAGAAGAGAGTACGACCAATAATCACAGTATCGATCAGTACTATTATGTGATCGACGAGTCACAAAGAGATGCGGCGATTGTTCAGCTCTTGGAACAAGAGAAGATCAAAAAATGTATGGTTTTTTGTCGGATGAAACGGGAAGTCGACCGATTGACCGAACATCTTGAAGCATTAGGGTTTAATGCCAAAGGGCTGCATGGTGATCTGGAACAGACAGAGCGGGATGAGGTGATAAAATCCTATCGGCGTAATCAGATACAGATTTTGGTGGCAACGGATGTTGCGGCTAGAGGACTGGATGTCAAGCAGGTGACGCACGTGTTTAACTACCATATCCCATTTGATCCACAGAGCTATGTCCATCGAATCGGACGTACCGGACGTGCCGGAAAGCGAGGCAAAGCGATCACACTGGTCTCAACTGATGAGTTTAAAGAGCTTCAGCGTATCCAAAAAGAGGTAGGGGCCGATATGAAATTGGCAACCATGTCCCTCGATAAGCCAATCGATGAAGAGGGGTGTCCTAATTTTAATACGCTAGAAGAAAAAGTGCGTCAAGTTGAAGTTGAACCGTGTGCGATCGATTTTATCGACAGTATGGAAGATATGGATTATCATGAGTTTGTCGAACGCGTCGTTACACTGCTGTTAAAAGAGGAAAAAAACAGAGGGGAACAGATAGGGTTTGACCTCGATACGGTGAATGATATGATGGATCAATATGAACTTGAACAAAAAGTAGCACGCAAAATGAATCGTCAGCGAAAGTGGCGATAAATCAAGCTTTTAAAAGCAAAAATTGATAGAATAAGCTATCTAAAATCCATGAAAGAAAAGAGGTTTGTATGGCAGAAGTAAACTTACTTGCTGAAAGTGTTAAGTTTATGCTGCTGGGGATGGGAGTAGTGTATCTTTTTCTCTATATTGTTATCCTAGCGGTTAAACTTCAGGCTTACCTGATCAACAAATATTTCCCCGAAACGACTCCGGCATCGACAGCAAAAAAACCGGCTCCTAGTAGAACCGATGAAGACGAAAAAGCGAGAATTGCTGCAATTGTTGCTGCGGTCAATGAATTTTGTAAAAATAAATCTTAATGATGAAGGTATGAGATGGCAAAAAAATATATTGATGTGATGGACACCACCTTTAGAGACGGATTCCAATCTGTTTTTGGTGGGCGTGTTCTCATGAACGACTTTTTACCGGCGGTAGAGGCTGCTAAACAAGCGGGGATTAACCACTTTGAATTTGGAGGGGGAGCTCGCTTCCAAAGTCTCTATTTCTACCTGCAAGAAGATGCATTTGTAATGATGGATAAGTTTAGAGAGATTGTAGGACCAAAAGCCAATCTCCAAGTACTATCTCGGGGTATCAATACAGTAATGCTCGACACCGGAAGTCGTGAGATGATTGATCTTTTTGCAAAAATGTTTGCAAAACACGGAACCACAACGGTACGAAACTTCGATGCATTGAATGATGTTCAAAACCTTGAATATAGTGCCGCTGCGATCAAAAGAAACGGTATGAATCATGAAGTGGTCGTGACCATGATGGATCTTCCTCCGGGTTGTAAAGGGGCTCATGATGTGGCTTTCTACGAAAAGACGCTACGAAGCATTTTAGATTCAGGTATCCAATTTGACAGCCTCTGTTTCAAAGACGCATCAGGAACATCCAATCCGACTAAAGTATTTGAGACGATCTCAATGGCAAGAAGATTAGTGGGTGAAGAGGTACATTTACGCCTTCATACGCATGAGACAGCCGGTGTATCGGTTGCTGCTTATTTAGCGGCTTTAGAAGCGGGTGCCAACGGTATCGATATGGCTGCTAGTCCGGTAAGTGGCGGAACCTCTCAGCCGGATATCTTAACGATGCTTCACGCAACGAAGGGAAGTAACTATAATCTTGGTGATTTGGAGCTGAGCAAAATCCTCAAATATGAAGATCGACTCAAAGAGTGTTTAGCCGATTATATGATTCCACCGGAAGCAACACAAGTTTCTCCATTGATTCCATTCTCTCCAATGCCGGGTGGTGCGTTAACCGCCAATACCCAAATGATGAGAGATTCAGGGAACTTAGATAAGTTTGATGAAGTTATTCTTGCGATGAAAGAGGTAGTTGAACGTGGTGGTTACGGGACATCGGTTACACCGGTTAGCCAATTCTACTGGCAGCAAGCGTATGCCAACGTCATGTTTGGTCCTTGGAAACAGATTGCTCCGGGATATGGACGTATGGTACTTGGATATTTCGGTAAGACACCGGTTCAAGCAGATGAAGAGATTATTAAGTTGGCTTCTCAAAAACTTGGATTGGAGCCTACCACTGAAAATCCATTGGATATAGCCGATAATGAAGTCACCAAGTCAATAGCGTACTGGAAAAAAGTGTTAGAAGATGAAAAAATTCCGACAACCGAAGAGAATATCTTCATAGCTGCGGCATGTGACAAAAAAGGTATCGCATTCCTAAAAGGTGAAGGTCCTTTAATGGTAAGAAAAGGTAAAGAAGAAAACAGCAGTCAATCAACAGGAGAAAAAAAGATGAGTGGAAATTATACAGTAGTCGTCGACGGTAAAAAATATAGTGTACAAGTAGCAGAAGGAAATGCTGATATTCAAGTAACACCAGTTGCTGAAGCAGCAACACCGGCACCGGTGGCGGCACCGGCAGCAGCAGGTGGAGCCGGTTCTGTAGAGATTCATTCACAAACACCGGGTAATGTTTGGAAAATTTTAAAAGCTCCAGGTGAAAGTGTCAATGAAGGTGAAATTATCATGATCCTAGAAGCAATGAAGATGGAAATTGATATTGTTGCACCGCAATCAGGAACCGTTTCAACGATCAATGTAAAAGTAAACGACACCGTTGCTGATGGTCAACTTCTAGCCACAATGGAGTAATCGATGAGGATTAAACAGTTATTAATCTCACTGTTTTTTGCTCTGTTTGCATTAACCACGATGGTACAAGCTTCAGGTAATCCTGCACCATCGGGTGAAGCAACCGAACAAAGCAGTGAAGAGCATGTATATAAGTCGAAAAGTATGGCCGAATTGGCAAATAGCTTTTGGAAGACTACCGGGATTAACGCTATTCTTGATACTAAAGACGGAGAGATGACCTCAGAGCCTGCAGGACATGATGCTGAGCGGCCAATGACAGCTTTTGAGTCATCATTGGGACGTATTATTATGATTCTCATTGTGTTTCTACTTTTCTATTTAGCAATTGCTAAAGGATTTGAACCATTACTTCTACTGCCGATTGCTTTTGGAGGATTATTAGCCAATATTCCGCTTGCCCATATGGCAGGGGAACATGGAATGTTGGGGATTATCTATAATATGGGTATTGCCAATGAGTTCTTCCCGCTCTTAATCTTTATGGGGGTTGGAGCGATGACCGATTTTGGTCCTCTATTAGCCAATCCTAAAACGGCACTATTAGGTGGAGCCGCACAATTTGGTATTTTTGGTTCATTGGTTGGAGCGGTTCTCATTGGTTTTGATTTGCAGCAAGCTTCTGCAATCAGTATTATCGGTGGAGCGGATGGTCCGACATCAATCTTTATTGCCAACCGATTGGCACCGGATATGTTGGGAGCCATTGCGGTTGCAGCATATTCCTATATGGCTTTGGTACCGGTTATTCAGCCGCCGATAATGAAAGCATTAACCACGAAAGAAGAGCGGCAGATCAAAATGGGTGTACAGAGAAAGGTTCATCGACTTGAAAAATTGGTTTTCCCAATTGTTGTGCTAGTGTTTTCTATTTTGATTTTACCGGAGTCTACACCGTTAATTGGGGCATTTGCTTTAGGTAACTTCTTTAAAGAGAGTGGTGTAGTAGATCGATTGAGTGATACGATGCAAAATGCATTGATCAATATTGTAACTATCTTCCTTGGATTGGGTGTTGGTTCTAAATTGGCAGCTGACAAGTTCCTAGTACTAGAAACGATGGGAATTATGGTAATTGGTCTTTTGGCATTCTCAGCCGGTACGGCAGCAGGTGTTATTATGGCAAAAATCATGAATAAATTCTCTAAAGAGCCAATCAACCCACTCATTGGTGCAGCCGGAGTTTCTGCGGTTCCAATGGCAGCACGGGTTGTTAACAAAGTCGGTATGGATGCCAAGCCGGGGAATATTCTCTTGATGCATGCAATGGGACCAAACGTAGCCGGTGTTATCGGTTCAGCGGTAGCCGCTGGGGTTCTACTCTCAATTTTTAAATAATTTTGAGAACTAAGTAAGCAAATTAATCTCTATTCAATAGTATAATTACAAAATTATTTCTATTGGGTAGGGTCTATATCAAATCAAATAAGATGGCTGGTCTTTTTTAATTTGCTATAGGTATGTAGTAAAAAACACAATCAAAAAGATAAAGGCAAATTGAGATGAGCACTAGGACACCGAAAGGTCTTGAGGAACTAGGACTTGAAAACATTGGTACGGTCTACTATAATCTAAGCTATGATGAGCTTCAGGCACACGAAATAAACAGAAATGAGTGTAAAATATCTTCTACCGGAACCGCAATTTGTGACACCGGAATCTTTACTGGACGAAGTCCAAAAGATAAATATTTTGTCGATCAATCTCCATCAAACGAGCATATCTCTTGGGGCAATGTCAACAAAAAAATCGATAAATCAACCTTTGATGAGCTTTTTGAATTAACAAAAGAGCAACTCTCCAACAAAAATATCTATATTATGGATGTCTATGCCGGAGCCAGTAAAGAGAGCCAAAAGTCTATCCGATTTATAACGGAAATAGCATGGCAAGCTCACTTTGTTAAAAACATGTTTATACGACCGACAGAGGAGGAGTTAGAAAACTTCCAACCTGACTTTTTGGTCTATAACAGCTGTAAAGTAACCAATGACAACTATAAAGAGCATGGATTAAACTCGGATGTCTTTGTCTGCTTCAACGTTGAGGATAATGTCGCCATTATCGGTGGTACTTGGTATGGTGGAGAGATGAAAAAAGGTATCTTCTCTATGATGAACTACTGGTTGCCATTAGAAGGCAAACTCCCAATGCACTGTTCAGCCAACGTTGGTAAAGAAGGTGATGTATGTCTCTTCTTCGGACTTTCAGGAACCGGTAAAACAACGCTCTCAACCGATCCATTAAGAGCATTAATCGGTGATGATGAGCATGGATGGGATGAGCATGGTGTCTTTAACTTTGAGGGAGGTTGTTATGCCAAAGTTATCAACCTTGACCCAAAAAGCGAGCCGGAAATTTTCGGTGCGATTAAAAAAGATGCCCTTTTAGAGAACGTGGTTTATGATGAGAATGGCATAGTCGATTATGCCAGTAAGAGCAAAACGGAAAACACCCGTGTCTCTTATCCGATTGAGCATATTGAAAACCATAAAGAGGATCTTCAAGCCGGTCATCCGAACAACATTATCTTCTTAAGTTATGATGCGTTTGGTGTATTGCCACCGGTATCAAAATTGACCAAAGAGCAAGCAATGTACTACTTCCTCAGTGGATATACCGCCAAAGTTGCAGGTACAGAGCGTGGTATTACTGAACCGGTAACCACCTTTTCCGCTTGTTTCGGTGAAGCCTTTTTACCGCTTCATCCAACCAGATATGCCAAGCTTTTAGGTGAGAAAATCGAAGAGCATAATGTACATGTTTACCTCGTCAATACCGGTCTCAACGGTGCCGGGAAACGTATGAGTATTAAGGATACAAGAGCTTGTATTAATGGAATTCTTAACGGTTCAATTAACAATGCAACGTTTGAAACACTTCCGGTTTTCAATCTGAAGTTTCCTAAGTATTTAGACGGTATAACCGATAGTAAGATTTTAAACCCTATTAACACATGGGAAAACAAAGAGGCTTTTGATGAAACAGTTAGAGGTTTGGCTCAAAAGTTTATTGAAAACTTTGAGCGTTATCAAGATAATGGTTCAGAGTTTGACTACTCAGCAGCTGGTCCACAACTTTAATGTAACCTAAGTAGGGACTCTGTCCCTGTTTTTTCTTCATTTTAAATTTTTCCTTTAACTTTTGTTCATCATATCTAAATAGTTGACATTGCCGATTCTTTGTTCTATAATAGACCCACAAATTGAAGGTCACGATGAAACAAAAAATCATTATTTTATTATTCATCGCGGGCATGAGTTTAGGTGGATGGGAACTCTATAATAAAGAGTTTAGAACTACCTATACTCCGTCGAATTCAGGTTTATAGGGTTGTAGGGTGCGTGGTTGTAGGGTGCGTTTACTAACGCACCGTCACAGGGGATGTTTAGTATGACGTTATCAGACTACAAACGACGAAACCAATCCTATCAATCCGCCAAACACTCCGCCCCACACGACCAGCCAACCCAGATGCGTGTGAATCAGTTGATGAACCAGATCATTGACCATTCTTGGTGTGAGGTCATTGAGCCGCTTGGTGATGAGGTTTTCGACATTGTGGCGTAAGTCGTCGTTGAGGGTGGAGTGTTCGAGATGGTGCTGCATCTGTATCTTAAAGATATCACTCGAAACGATACCGACGACAGCATTTTTGAGCCGTTTGGCGAAGGGTTCTCTGAGTCCGTCTAATGCCTTTTCTCCACCGAAAAAGTTGAGGGCATCACCGAATTTTGACTCCATAACACTTTGTTTGAGTGCATCAAAAGCAGGGGAGAAATCGGCGGATTCGACCAGTGGAGCGAGGTTGATCTTTTGCTCTTCATTGTGAAAAAAGGCGGCTAACTGCTCTTGGGTAAAAAATTGGGTCATGATCATGTTTTTGATCGAGGCTTTGAAGGCATCAAATTTATTCTCAATCACCCCAGAACCATAGAGAAACGGTACTCGATTGAAGAGCATATAGATCGCGATCTGATTGGTCACCGCACCCGAAAAGGCGAAAAGTCCCATATAGAGCAGGGGAGTGCGGTACGGCTCTGGTGCCGCTAAACCGATACCGATCAACATCACACTGATGCTATCGGTTAGGGTAGACTTGGAAAAATTCATCTTAGGACTCCAAAATTTTTGCTTTGAGTTCTGCCACAGTATGGAGTACATTGGTTTCATGATCTGAGAAACCCCAGTTGACCATCAGGTAATCGATCTCGGCAGCTTGGGAAGCCAGCTCATCCCGATGTCCGTCACCGATAAAGAACGCATCGCTATGGGAGATATTCAACTCCTCTAAAATCTTATGGAGCATAAAAGGGTGCGGTTTGCCTTTTTCAACATCATCATAACAGGCGATGCTGTCAAAATAGTGGAGGATATCAAGGTGCGTAAGTGACTGCAAGGTTGAGACCCGATAGGCATTGGTCGCCAATCCGAGTAGATAGCCTTTGGATTTCAATTCATTAAGCAGTTCCAAAATCCCGTCATAGAGCTGTAGTTCGGTTTGATGATGGTGTTGGTAGTAGTCTGAAAACCACTCCTCATGCTCCGGCGTAAAGGCTTTGGCTTCGTAAAAGTATTGAGCCGGATTGAGATGCGGGTCATTGACTTTACTCAGGATATGAGCCGGCTCCATCGGTTCGAGTGAGAGTTTCTGGCGTACGGCATTGATCGCATTGGCAATGGTTAATGAGCTGTCAATCAGCGTGCCGTCCATATCAAAAATAATCAGTTTTTTCATTTAGACCGTTCCTATTGGTTCCCCAAACTTGACCTTTTGGTTGATCGCCAGCTGCGGGGTAAAGCGACCTTTTTCACTGAAAAGTAATATGGTCGAACCCATCTCAAACCAGCCGAAGAGTTCACCTTTTTCGATACTGAGATTGGCATAGGTATAGTGCTGCGGTTCGGTGATTTCACTGTTGGTTTGCACCTGTTCTTCAAAGGTCACGACCATTTTACCGACATTTAATGCTCCGACCAAGACCATCACATAAGTTGCACCGGCTTGATCTTCACACTCGATAATGACCCGTTCATTCTCGATAAAGAGATTGGCTTTGTTTCGCAATAGCGGGAAATTAACCGGATAGAGTTTCCCCGGGATATGGGTCAAAGATTTGATCTTCAATGTCTCCGGTGCATGATATCGGTGATAATCTTTGGGAGAGAGATAGAGATTGACAAATTGACCTCCCTCTACGGCTTGGGCGGCGGTTTGGTGATGCTCTCCGAATAGTTCATCGATCTGGTATGCCATTCCTTTGATCTGATAGGCTTTGCCCTCTTGTATCTCACCGTAGTCGGTTACCAATGCATCAACCGGAGAGATCACTATTGCGGTATCAGCCGGTATTGCTCTTGGCTGTCTGAGGCTTCGGGTAAAAAGCTTGTTGAGGGTCGGGTAGTCTCGTGGTTCTTTAAACTCACTCATATCTAAACCCATCAGTTTGACGTAACCGTTATTGATGATCTTCTGTATCGGACGCGGAAAAGCTTTGGATGCAAATTTTCCAAAACTGTTAGAGATGATTGATGAGTAGTGACGTTTCATTGATTACTGATTCTCCTGATTGATGTAAGCTAATGCCTCTTCCATTAAGGCAATATGGTAGTTCTCTTGATTATTGATAAAGGTGAAAAATGAGGCAAAGTGTTCAGAGCTGTTGCTTACGGCTGCGGCGAGTTTTTTGCACTCTTCTTTGGCTCCGATCTCCTCTTGGATACCGTCTTTGAGGAACTGTTCTAAATCGTCAAATTTGTAAATCTCCTCCATAATGCTTCGCGGTACGCCCAAGATGCCCATCTCTGCCATCATCTGTCCGAAGCTTCGCAGGTGGAAGAAAGACTCATCGATCAGGATTTGGAAGATTCTGTTTAGGAACGCATCCTTGCTGTTGGCTTTGGAGTAGTTGTAAACCATGATTAGCTCATACTCTTTATAACTCTCCTCAAATAAGAAGAGGGTCAAGGCATCCCGAGCCGCATCGCTGAGTTCGACATTAGGGTACTGACGTTGGGTATCAAAGGCACGGATCACCTCTTCGTCCGGCATTTTGGCGAGGGCGGCTTTGATATAGTCGTAGTCGCTTTGCATTCTAAAGGTGATATGCTCATCTTGACAGTTAGAGAGCTGTTTTTCGATTGATTCGATACGCTGTAGGATATTATGAATCATGTGTGAGAGATGCGTCACTTTGATTGGAACCTGATTAACCGTATAGTTATAGGTCGTTCCCTTTTTGATCATCTCATTTTCCAACCAAGTGAGGTGCTTGAAAAAGATATTAGCATACTCATAAAGATCTTGACGGCTTGAGGTTCGGGACATAAATCCGGTAAATTGGGTGGCTAACCAGAGTTCATGAACCTCTTTAAAGAGCTGTTTCATTATTTTCCTCCTTTGGGGTACAGTCATTTTGAATAAGATAGCTGATAATTGGGAAATCTTTATCTTCTTGTCGTGCAATATAGGTATCCATCGCGGCTTTGAGAGCCAACGCAACCATTTCAGAGCAGGCAGCATCTTCCGGCGGGACATTGTCCAACATACCGAGTGTCATGGCAATCAGCTCTTCGGCACGGGAGAAGTGAACCGCTTTGGCTTCAGAGGTGATAATCGAACCGGCGACAATCGTGGTGGTGCATCCTATCGCTTGGAAACGGATATCTTCGATAAAAGGATCATCATCGGCTTGGACTTTGAGATAGATGGCAACTTTTTCTCCGTTTTGCGGATTTTTTCCTATACCGGCGGCATTGCTGTTTTCCATCTCTCCATAGTTTTGAGGATTCATCATATGTTCCATGAGGTGTTGATCGGGAGTCATTGTGGACCTTTCTTTAACCTAGGTTATTACTAACCTGAGTTCGACGGGATATCATAGTCACAGCTTTACGAGGTTTTTTGTAGGCAAAGTCAAATTTTTGCGGGACTAACGAGTTAATCCAAAAAAATTTGGCGAAGCATACAAAAAACCTCGTAAAGCCCGAAGGGAAGCCTAAAAATAGGCAATCTTCAAAAAATAAAATTCTTGAATTAGCTACG
>JACXUN010000217.1 GCA_014763905.1 Campylobacterales bacterium | reverse complement strand
GATATAATAACCTGAGTTCGACGGGATATAGCGTACGCAATATGCGGGGTGAAACCGATAAGCTCTATACCGATGATCTGCTGGAACCCTTCCCACTACGCAAGCGGAAGTCGATGTGATCAAAAAACGGGCGTTATCCTCAGAGTTTTATCGCAATCTATTGATTAATCAAACCGGAGATATGACCTCGATTATGATCGAAACCGATGCCTACTCTCATGAGGGAGTCGAGCAGATGGATAATCTCGATGCATTAACTGAGGGATTTGAAGAGGAGCCGACTACTCAAAAACCAAAAGCTTTTCTCAGTGACAAAGAGAACGCTCAGATCGTCCAGACGGTTTTGGAGATTGTTGACCAATATCGCAGCCAAGGACTAGAGATCTATGTCGCTGGCTCTCCTACCGTCAATCACGCACTCAAACTACAAATGCGTACCGATATGCAGAAGTTTATGCGTATCACCCTTATCTTGATTTTGATCTTCCTCTTTGTGATCTTTAGACGGCTCTCGGCTGTTTTTTATCCGCTACTGGTGATCATTCTCTCCCTGTTGACTACCGTTGGGACGATGGGATGGATGGGCGTTGCCTTTAAACTTCCGACGCAGATCGTCCCTTCCTTGCTGCTGGCAGTAAGTATCGAGACGACGGTACACGTGCTTTCGATCTTTTTTGACCGATTCAATCAAAATGGAGACAAACGGGAAGCGATGGGCTATACCTTGGGACACTCTGGATTGGCAATAGCCATGACCTCTATCACCACCGCCATAGGAATCGCCTCCTTCTCTGGCTCGGAAGTGGCTCCGGTCTCCGATATGGGTAAATATGCTTCACTCGGAGTCATGGTCTCACTGGTCTTGACCCTCATTCTGCTCCCGGCTCTATTGAGCCTAACCAGACTCAAACCCAAACCGACCCAAATCCGACTCTCGCATAATCCGCTGAAGTGGTTCCATGCCGACAATCCGAATCGTGTCGCCACCGAAGTGATCGATCAGAAGATGAACGGCAGCGTAACCATCGATCCAGAAAAGCTCAACATACTCAATGACTATACACAGGAATTGGAGAAGTATGTCGATCCGTACACCCATATCGGCAAAGTAGTCTCACTAGCAACGATCGTCAAAGAGGCCAACCAAGCTCTACATGGTAACGATTCCGCTTTCTATACCATTCCCCAAGAGCAAAATTTGGTCTCACAAGAACTGCTGCTCTTTGAAAACTCCGGTTCAGATGATCTCGAAGATGTGGTAGACTCTCAATTTTCCAAAGCTCGTGTCACCGTTAAACTGCCATGGAACGATACCATCGAAGCTCAAACCGTACTCGACCATATCCGAACATTAACTCCGGAAATTTTCACTGATATGAATGTAACGGTAACCGGTATGGTTCCGCTGCTGAGCAACACCTTCTCTCATGCCATCAAATCGTCGGTTATCAGCTATTTTATCGCTTTTTTTGCGATCGCCGTTATGATGATGCTGATTCTCAACTCTGTACGAATCGGACTGCTGAGTATGATTCCTAACCTGACTCCGATCATTATGGGGCTGCTGCTGATGTATATCGCCAAAATCCCGCTTGACATGTTCACCCTGCTGATCGGTTCGATTGCCATCGGACTTGCGGTCGACGATACGATCCACTTCAGCCATAACTTTAGACGCTACTATCTGCAGACCCAAGATACAACCAAAGCGATCGAACTGACTTTCTTGACAACCGGTAAAGCGATGGTAATTACGACGGTAGTTCTCTATATGATTTCGGTACAGAACTTCGGGCTTTTGACCGGATCGGTAATTCTCTTTGCCCTACTCTGTGACCTGCTCTTGGCACCGGCTCTGATGATTATCGCTGCCAAGCGGGGATGGGTTAAGTAGATATCGGGAGTTATCCCGATATCAGTTGAGCCTTATCCTTATCGAATCCAATCGCAATACCCGCTCCTCCATCGATATAACAATCTCCGAATATCTCTTCAAACATCTTTTTGGCTTCTGCTCCGGTACAGTGAGAGGGAGCCACATAACGGGTTCCTAATGCTTTGATGTTATTGACCACTTCGGTCACTTTGGTCTCCTCCTTACTAAAGAGATGGAAACCACCCATAAGGAGTAAAATCTCTTTGTTAAATGTCGATTTAGCCCGTTCGACGATGGCTTGAATCCCGCTGTGGGCACATCCGGCTATGATAATCAACCCCTCATCGGTATCAAGTATGATCGATTGTTCACTTTCCTCTCCCATACCGCCAGTAGAGTAGATATCCGGGAGAATTCGAGTCGGTTTATCATCGATGACGGTTACTCCGTTTGAGAGCGTATTGAGATCACGAACAAGATTTTTAGAGACGTGAGCGGTAACATAGATATGGACATCGGGATTGAGTTCCAATACAGAATCGAGTCCACCGATATGATCCCAGTGAGCATGAGAGATAAAGATGGTATCCACTTTACTTAGATCAAGGGCTTGGGATTGAAGGTTTTTGAGCAGTACACGCCCATTGCTTCCGGTATCGAACAAAATGGTATGCTCCGGTGTCTCGACCAGTGCAGAGAATCCCCATAGGGAGGTCATGGTGTGACAGTGACACTCATTGTCAAAAAGCGTGGTGATTTTTATGTCGTTTGATTTCATAGGTAACCTATTGTGAAATTGTAGGTGTGACCGTGTCACACGTCAAAAAAAATTTTTGCATAAATGGATAGTTTAAATGACCATATTATTGTAACCGAGATGTGACGTGTGACACGGTCACACCTACGGTTTTTAT
>JACXUN010000216.1 GCA_014763905.1 Campylobacterales bacterium | reverse complement strand
GTCCAACATTTGACATCTGTGATCCTTTTTTAGAGCTTTTTTAATTATAGCATATTCTAGTCAATCTCTGAAAGATATTTAGATTGTAAATTTTTGGGCGGTATTAACCTGAGTTCGACGGAGTATTGTAAACGTACATAAACACTTACAAAGAGTATTTGGTTACAATTGTATATGGCTGTATACATTTACAATAAGAGTAAGCAGTGATAGCAAAATTAAAAAGAATCAAGATAGACTCTTAAAAAATTTCAATATTGGCTATAAACGGTATCTCTATTGTGAAATTGATTTTGATGATAAGATGATAGCCATCTTTGGAGCAAGAGGAGCAGGAAAGACTACCATGTTGTTTCAGTATCTGTTAGAATTGCAATCGCAAGATAAAAAGGCACTCTATATCTCTTTGGACTATCCTTTTTTGAGTGGGGTTGATCTGATTTAGCAGTAGCAGTGCCACGTCACTGTTGAGTGCCAAAAGCGATTTGAGCCGTAGAGTCACGCTTTGTACCGGCTAAAATCTATCTAAACAATACCAATTTACTCTATGCCTATTGTCAAAACAGTCAAATTGGAACGGTAAGAGAGACCTTTTTTGCCAATCAGGTTTCTCAGAAGAGCCGACTGCATATCACTAAACAGGGCGATTTTACCATTGATGAGACCTTTAGCGTTGAGATTGGGGGTAAAAATAAAAATTTCAAACAAATTAAAGACCTTCCTAACTCTTTTGTGGTTTCGGATGATATCGAGGTAGGGAGTGGCAATAGGATTCCACTTTGGCTATTTGGGTTTTTGTACTGATGAAGTTCAAGAAAAACGATGAGAATCTAGGCATATTTTAAACAAATAAAAATAATAAATATTAAAATTGTAAAAAAGGAAGAAGGAATGATGTCTCCTATTGATTATTTTGCAGACAGACAGATTGTTACGACACTGTCACGGCAGTTGAGCTGGTCACATTTTATAGAGCTAACAAAATTAAAAGAAGCGTAACAAATGCCAACCCCAGAAAAATTAGAACACCCCTTTCCACCGATCGTTTTTAACGATTCTCAAATCCTAATTTTAGGCTCTTTCCCGAGTATCGAATCGTTTGAAAAATCCTTTTACTATGCCCATCCGCGTAATCAATTTTGGAAGATTATGTCGGCGATTAGCCACTATCCGATTAATAACCGTGATCAGAAAACATGGCTACTCAAAGAGATGAAGTTTGCTGTGTGGGATATGGTGGCGAGTTGTTCACGGGATAACTCTTTGGACAGTTCGTTGGAGGATATCGAGGTGAATGATATCGCTTCGTTTTTGGAATCCCATCCGACCATTACCAAAGTCGCCTTTACCGGTCGTCTCTCTGAGAAACTTTTTAAACTTCATTATGATTATTTGGAAGTAGAAACGGTTTATCTACCTTCCCCTTCAAGTGCTTATGCTAAGATGTCGTTAGAAGAAAAAATCAAGGTTTATCAAGAGAGACTGGGGGTAGGTTAATGGCAGTTTGGGCGATTGGAGATATTCAGGGGTGTTTTGACTCTTTGCTTCAATTACTGGACAAAATCAAGTTTGATCCGAAGCATGATACCTTGTGGATAGCGGGTGATCTGATCAATAGAGGTAATCAATCTTTAGAGACAATTAATTATCTCTATGCCATGCGAGATTCGATTAAAGTGGTACTGGGAAACCATGATATCGCCTTGATAGCCGCCTACTATGGTGTCAAAAAAGCCAATGACACCATCAAGCCGATACTTAAAGCTCCCAATGCCAAAGAGTTGATCAATTGGCTGCGTCGACAGCCTTTTTTGGTATGGGATTTTAAATTGGGGTATATGATGGCTCATGCTGGTATCTCACCCCAGTTTGACTTTGGTGCGGCTCGTAAATACGCCTCTCAAATCGAAAAAAAACTCCAAGGGGAGCATCCGGAAGCGTGGCTACATGATATGCTAAAGACCAGCTCCGATATCTTTGATGCCAATGCTACTCCGCTGGATATTGAGAAATATATTCTCAGCTCTTTTACCCGTATGCGTTTTTGTTCGGATGATGGAAGGTTGGATTTTTTTCAAAAAGGCACACCCACTAATTTTAAAGTGGGGATGAAAGGCTTAAAACCCTGGTTTGCTTGTGAAACACGAAAATCCACGACGCTCAAAGTCGTCTTTGGTCACTGGTCTACTTTGGGATTCTATCACGGCAACGGAGTCTTGGCACTCGATACCGGATGTGTCTGGGGCGGTAAACTCACCGCTGCACGACTCGATACCGAAGAACCGGTGGTGGTGCAAGTACAGTGTCCTCAGACTTTGGAACCGGGGGAAGATTAAACCCGGATTAAACGGCTTCAAATACTATGGCACTGTTTTTCATTATGCCAATTTCTTTTTGGCATACTAGCGAGGGTAATGAGATATAGTTTCCCATCTGAACCCCCTGATGAAAATGTCCTTCGATAATCAAACCATCTTTGGGATAGTGCTGTTTGATCTTCTGCACTTTGGTTTCAAAGTTTTCTAATTTTTTACAGATTTTTTTGGATTTGAGAGTTTGGATTTGGTAATCGATAATCGATTGTTGAAATGGTTTGAGCAGCGTAAGGGTCAATCGGTTACGCAATACACGGGTATAAAGTTCATATCCCAATCCTGCCTCATACCGGTCACCATGAGCCAGATAGACTTCGCGTTCTTTTAATCTAAAATGAACCGGCTGTTCCGCACGACTGTATATATACATATCCGAGAAGATTGCTTTCAGACAAAAATCATGATTCCCTTCCATATAGT
>JACXUN010000215.1 GCA_014763905.1 Campylobacterales bacterium | reverse complement strand
TGTAGGCAAAGTCAAATTTTTGCGGGACTAACGAGTTAATTCAAAAAAATTTGGCGAAGCATACGGAAAACCTCGTAAAGCCCGAAGGGAAGCCTAAAATACTCCGTCGAACTCAGGTTATAAAGATGTCGGTGACTTCAGCGGAGACAAAAACGGTATGGTCAAAGTCCCAACACTTAGAAATATCGAAGAGGCCGGACCATACTACCACAATGGAAAAGTATGGAGTCTCAAAGAAGCAGTCCAACAGATGGGTACCGTTCAACTTAACAAAGAGATCAGTGATGAAAACGCCAATAAAATCGTAACATTCCTCAAATCTTTAACCGGAGAAAAACCAACCATTACCTATCCGATACTCCCTGCAGAAAGCAGCGAAACACCGCAACCTGACGTTAAATAACCATAACGTTTATAGATTGGAGGACTTTTGTCCTCCAACTAATCAAAAATAATCCATTTTTTAAAAAATAAATAAGTTTTCTTAAGCTATAATTCTCTCCTTCAAGCTGTGGGGCATTAGCTCAGCTGGGAGAGCGCTTCGCTGGCAGCGAAGAGGTCAGCGGTTCGATCCCGCTATGCTCCACCATATATCAACCTTCACTCTTAAAATCAATAAAAATTTAGTTTTCTTTCGGAAATTTGAGTTCATTCAAGTATGCATAGAACCCGTTCTAGGTTCCTATAGCAGTAGTTGTATAAGTAGTGATTTATGTAGTAAATCTTTATCGCACTCGTGCCGATACCACATTAGAGTAGTCAGATTGACTATTTAATGTAGAGGCTTTGACACGATAGTAGCAGGTACCTCGTGACTCAGTGATACTCTCTTGTAATGTTGCAATGCCAGTTTTATAACTGCTAAAACTCCATTTAGAAATTCCCCGTTCGATCTCATATGTGCAACTCTCACCGATTGGGCAGATATGTGACCAATTTAACGTCACGGTAGAACCTTTAACACTTTTATCTAAAACCAAACCAGTGCTTCCAAAATATGCTCGGCTGAGGGTCTGTTCCTTCATCCAATGTATCCACCGTTACGGAAACCTCATTAGAATAATCGGTTGAAGTGGTTTCATTAATCGCTTTGACACGGTATAGATAATCACCGGTTTGGGTTACGGTATCGATATAACTAACCGTATCACTTGGAACGGTTGCCAATACACTGTATCGATATTTTCTTCGTACTTTAACCGCACGCTCAATAACAAATCCTGTCTCACTGTTTGCATTATCTTCCCAAGTTAAATTTACATTGGCTCCCTCAACGGCTGCTGTTAAATTTGAAGGGGCATTAAAGATAGTATTGTTAGGTTCAACTTGAATCGTTATTGCATTCGAGGTTGTTTCCGCTCCTTGGTCATCTTTGACCGTTAATGTTGCACTATAGATTCCCTCTTGGGTATAGAGATGTGTCGCACTCATACCGCTGGCACTGCTTCCGTCACCAAAGTTCCATACATAGGAAACAATCTCACCCTCGTCATAAGAGTTTGAACCATCAAAGTTAACTTCCAATGGCACATTACCACTCACTGGCGTAGCTGTTGCATTGGCAACCGGTGGCTGATTAGGTGTATCTCCACTATCAAGAGCTGCTTGAATAGCTGCTCCGGCATCCACTCTTCCATGTCCATAGAGGTCATCTTCACCGGTATTTCCCAAATCAGTTGCACTGTTAAAAAGGATATTTTCTACCTCATCCGGCGTAAAGTTTGGATTCACGGCATAAATCAATGCCCCAACCCCGGCGGTCATAGGAGAAGAAAATGATGTTCCCGAATAATTAACATACCGAGCATCCAAATAAGTGGTCAAGATCGATTCACCCGGTGCGGCGAGGTCAACATACGGTCCATACTCTGAGAAACTAGACTTTTCATCATTTTTATCGGTTGAACCGACAACGACAAAGGAACTGTAATCAGGAAATTCCGTTGTATCATGATAGGTTCCGGCATTACCCGCCGACATAAAGAGCAATCCCCCTTTATCACGTAGATATTGAGCCGCATCCGCTATGGTCTGATATTGAGCCCCGCCATAGCTGAGGTTTGCTACTTTTGCTCCCTGATCGGCACACCATCGAATCCCGGTTGCCATATCAGAGATATAAGCTCGGCTGTCATCATCACTGATATTGATCTGCACCGGAATGATATCGATATCCCACGCGACTCCTGATACACCGATGCCGTTATTGCCCACTGCACCGATTACTCCGGCTGTTCCGGTACCGTGTCCATGAGCGTCTTCTACATTACCGGCAACTTGAAGCCGTGCATTATAACCCGGCAACACTAAATTATCGACGAGATCAGGGTGATCTGTATCGACTCCGGTATCCAGTACACACACTCTAGCACTTTCTACATTTTCCGGAGCGGTAATGCTATCCCAAGCCAAAGGGCTATGAATAGTCTGATGGTGCCATTGACTGCTAAAACCTGAATCATTTGGTGTTAACGTCGGTTCAATCAACGCATCCGGCTCTGCAAACTCAACCGCACCGGTTGCTTTGATGAGTTTACTCAGAACCAACTCTCTTCCTGCCTCTTTATCCCCAAATTCTGCTAATGAGATTCTCAGATTTTTGATCTTATGTTCTTTTATGAGTCCTCGACTCTGAAAAAGGGCATTTAGCTTTTTCAACTCTGCCGGTGTTGCATCTGCTTTTACTTTAAACAGTACCGCACCTGGACGTACCGAATCACTTTTTGCTTCAACCATAGAACTCAAAAGTACTAAACTTGACGCAATTAAAAACGTGGTCTTCTTCATTAATATCCTTTTTATTTAC
>JACXUN010000214.1 GCA_014763905.1 Campylobacterales bacterium | reverse complement strand
GGAATGATGTCGAGATTCTGATAGGTGGTTGAGAAAATGATATCGCCAATGCTGTCGTTTTTGTTGAGATAGCTGCTCATCCCCACATCCATAGGCAGTTTAAAAAACTTATGCAGCGTCGGCTGATAGAGATCCATATCGATAATAATCGATTTATATCCTGCGATCTGAAAAATCGTACTCAGATGCGAAGCGATGGTTGATTTCCCCTCATTGGGCACACTGGAGGTGATTAGAATGGTATTGCCTTTATCTTTACTGCTGATAAACTGCAAATTGGTTCTCAGATTTCGGAAACTGGTGGTCAGCGGCGATTTTGGATTATTAAATATCTCCAACTCCGAAGCCCGCATACTCAGAAGCGGCAGTTTGCCGTAGATCGGCAGATTGGAAAGATGTTTTAGGTCTTGTGTGTTTTGGACTTTATCGATGAGCGAGTTGCGAATATGTGCCAAAAGCATACCGGCTATCAGCCCTCCTATCAAGGTGATGAGCAGCACGACCAACTTTTTGGGTTTTATCGGTTCTGGATTGCTATAGGCGTAATCGATAATCTCATAGTCTGAGATGGTTGCTACCTTTTTCATCTCATTTTCTGATTTTTTCTCTAAGAGATAGGAGTACATCTTGGAGTTAACATCGTAGTTCCGTTGATACTGGATGAGTTGTTTCTCTTTTTCCGGCAGATGTTTTAGTTCTCTCTCATGTTCGCTTTTGAGTCTGATAAGATCTTTTTGCCGATTGCTGAGACTCGATTGGAGGTTTTTGATATTCAGATAGACAGTACGTTGATTTCGGGCTATTTGGTCACGAAGCGAGATGATGTCGGGGTGTTTCTCCGTGAAGTCTGCACTCAGTTCATGCAGCCGTCGTTTGAGATCTTGAATGGTTTGGATCAATCGGATGGTCGGCTCCTCCTCAAGCTCTTGCAGGGTTGGGACGATACTGTCTAACTCCTGATTGTTTTGGATAAAGAGCATAATGTTTTCGACTAATTTTTCACGAATCTGATTCTCCGAAATCTCTACTTCGATGTTATTGAGCCGTTCTAATAAGAGTCCGGATTGGGCTGTGGGTTGGATCACATTATTGTTTATCCGGTAACTTTCCAATTGAGATTCAGAGTCTTTGAGCTTCTCTCCGGTAACTTCGAGTTGCTGTTCGATAAACTCCAAAATTTTATTATTCTGCTTGCTCTTATCGGTAATACTCTGGTCGATATAGATTTTCATCAGAGTATTGACATATTTATCGGCTCTTGCCGGAGAGGTGTCTTGATAAGCAATTTTGATCAGAGAGACATCTTCATTGAGTCGTGAGACATTGAGCTGTTTTTTGACGATCTTTTCATAGATATTTCTATTATTACCGTTGAGTTGAAAATAGATCGGTGTGGTGAAGTTGGATTGTTTATCTATGGTACATTGGAAATCATCGGTGCTGATTTTCTGGTTATACGGATAAATATCCTTTTCCATTTGCCCCTCTTTTTCAATTCCAAATCCATTCTCTTTAGGGTATAAAACCAGATGTTGACCGATAATCTTTTCATTATAGATGGTTATATCTTTGATTTTAATGGGCGGATTTTCAAAAATCTCTACTTTTTTATACCCTTTTTTTAAAAAATACTGTACCGACATATCCAATTTCTCTATGACTTTATTGTTGGTATAAAAGGTATTGAGTATCGCCAACTCTTGTTCCACATCGGCATTACCCGATACCGAAAGGGCACTGTTGAGCGGATCTTGAGCCAAGATACGTCGAGCATCATTATCCGGTTTGATTTTGACAATAGCCGAGGATTCGTAAACCGGTGGGGTAATATAGAGAAAAAGTGTTGAAACCAGTAGACTCAGCAAGGTAATAAATGCAATAGACCACCGATAAGGAGCAATGCTTTTTAGAAACTCTACCAGATAGCTTTCGTCATATTTAGGAGGGTGGATCATATGGTTCATAGCACACCTTATCGGCTCAGAAGTCGAATGGTCAAAAACGGTGTCAAAGCATCCGCCACCAGTTGGAACACCGGATTAACCTCTCCGACACGGGTATTGAAAAGACTGATACCCCGGGGAACCACATAGACGATATCATTAGGCTGAATCATCTGATTGGCCGCCCGAATCGAATCGGAATCGGTCAGACTTACTATTTTGGTAACGACCATATTCTCTTCATTTTTCATCACCACAATCGATCGCCGATCAGCCGAGGTGGTCAAATCTCCAGCAATAGCCAGCAGCTGCAGCAATGGCAACTGTTCATTCTGCAGTTCAATCGGCCCCGGATGGTTTACCTCACCCAGTACAAAAGCCCGTTTGTTGAGTACCTCCAACTGGACGCTAGGATGTTTGAGGTACTCACCAAAGGCTTGTTCAATTTTCAGCTGAGCTTCACTTTGGGTCAATCCGCCGATCTGCACCGTCCCGATCAGCGGAAGTCGAATCTCGCCCCGAGCATTCACCAAGATACTCGCTCCCAAACTCCCGTTGGCATTGATATTGCCGCCGACGGCCGTACTCAACTCCGGTCGTCTATAGGTGGTCATCGCCAGTCGATCATGCGGACGAATTTTATACTCAAACTGAGCCGCATCCACCCGCGTACTAAAGGTTTGCTTCACATCACTGTCATTTTGAGCCGCCTGCATCGGATCAGTCTGATTAAACATCACATAATCATCTCTGAGAGAACAACCCATAAAAGTAAAAAGTAAGAGAACGAAAATAAAAAACTGCTGCATATTTCACTTTTCCTTCAAAAAATATTAAAAATTGTTTAATTATAACAAAATTTACACAAAATATAATAT
>JACXUN010000213.1 GCA_014763905.1 Campylobacterales bacterium | reverse complement strand
GCAAAAATTTGACTTTGCCTACAAAAAACCTCGTAAAGCTGTGACTATGATATCCCGTCGAACTCAGGTTAATAATGATTCATTGATTCAAATCTGTTGCGAAATGATTACCTTAATCGTTTTTGGGTATAATAGAGTTTATTAAGGAGCAACAAAAGTAGTGAAGGGGTAGCTATGGTTGAAGTATTGGATAATCTCAATGAAGCACAACAACAAGCAGCGACACATATTGACGGTCCACTGCTGATTTTGGCAGGAGCCGGAAGTGGCAAAACCAAGACTTTGACCACGCGGCTTGCTTATCTCATTGCGGAAGTCGGTATCGATCCGCAAAATACACTGACGCTCACCTTTACCAACAAAGCCGCCAAAGAGATGCGGGATCGTGCCAATGCTCTAATTCAGCATCAAACTTCTTCAATGCCCTTGCTTTGTACCTTCCATAAATTCGGTCTGCTCTTTTTGAAATTTCATATCGAGAAGCTGGGTCGTCCTAACAATTTTGTTATTATCGACGGTGATGATAAGAAGCGGATCATTAAACGTATCGCCAAAGATCACAAGATCGATCTCAATACTGCCTTTATCGTCTCTGAGATATCTAAGTATAAAAACACTCTCCTAAGTCCACAGGAGATTATCGAAAAGGCAGAACTGCCGGACTATAAAAAGATAGCCGTGATCTACCAAGCCTATCAACAAGAGATCGAAGAGAATAATCTGGTTGATTTTGACGATCTGCTGATGTTGACCTACCAAATTTTGGCACAGCACCCAGAGTTGCGTATCGCTACCAGCAACCGCTACCAATATATTATGGTCGATGAGTATCAGGACACCAATGAATTACAGTTCAAACTCCTTCAGTTGCTTGCTTCCGAACACAACAATCTCTGCGTCGTCGGCGATGATGATCAGAGTATCTACGGCTGGCGAGGTGCCAATATCCGTAATATCCTTGAGTTTGCCGATCGATTCAAAAACACCAAAACCATCAAACTCGAAACCAACTACCGCTCTACTACCCCTATCCTCAAAGCCGCCAATGAGCTGATCGAACACAACAATCAACGTATCGGCAAAAAACTGGTCTCCCACAAAGGAGAGGGAAAAGCGATCAAACTCTTCCACTCCCTTGACGAATCGCTTGAAGCACGCAGTATCGCCCGAGAGATCAAGCAGCTGCTGGCTCAGGGAGTTCCCTCTAACGAAATCGCCGTACTCTATCGGATCAATGCTCTCTCCCGTTCACTCGAAGAGGGATTTACCAAAGAAGGATTGGGATTTAAACTGCTGGGCGGAATGCGATTCTACGACCGTGCCGAGATCAAAGATATCATCTCCTATTTCCGTATCTTTGCCAATCCACATGATGATTTTTCCCTCGAACGCGTGGTCAATAAACCGAAACGTTCCATCGGTAAAGTGACCCTCGATAAACTCAAAAAAGCCGCTTTCGAGAATCAATCCTCTCTCTATCAATTAATCCGTGACCTCAGCAGTGAAGAGCTTTCTACAATTGTTTCTAAAAAAGCCGCCAACGCACTCAAAGAGTTTATCGAAACCATCACCATGTTGCAAACCGAAGCTCAACACTCACTCTACAACTTTTATACGCTCTTTCAAGAGAAGATCAAACTTTACGAAGAGTATCAAAAAAAGGTCGATAGAGAGGATAGAATCCTCAACATCAATGAGTTTGAAGGGTACTTCAAAGAGTCTATTATCAAAAATCCAAATCTGACGCTGGATGATTTCCTCAATGAGATTTCACTACAGAGTGAGCAGGATCAGGTTGATGAGAATGCTGTGACCATTATGAGTATCCACGCCTCCAAAGGGCTGGAGTTTGAACACCTCTATGTAATCGGAATGGAAGAGGAGTTCTTCCCGATGCTGGGTGACGGATGCAATATGGAAGAGGAACGCCGACTCGGCTATGTCGCTATCACCCGAGCCAAATCCAACCTCACCCTCTCCTATGTCGACAGCCGTTTCTATAAAGGACAGCGAAAACCGATCAAACGCAGCCGCTTCCTCAATGAAGCCGGACTCATCCAAGGTGAAAGTCTCAAAATCGAAAAACAGTCCGAATTCAAAAAAGGCGACCTCGTCAAACACAAGATATTTGGCATCGGACGCGTCCAATCCACCACCAAATCGGGACGCGAATACAAACTCAAAATCAACTTCGGGGGCAATAAAAAAGAGATACTTAGCTCCTTTGTACAGTCGGTGTAGCAGATGAACAGACTCTTTGTCGTCAACAAACCGATATTCCGTACCTCCAACAGCTACATGGGATATATCAAACGAAAATATAACACCAAAAAAGTCGGCTTCTCCGGAACCCTCGATCCCTTCGCCACGGGCTGTCTCATCGTCGCTACCGGTCAATATACGCGACTCTTCCAATACCTCAACAAAACCCCCAAAGCTTACGCTGCCACCCTATGGCTGGGAGCCAACTCAGAGAGCTTGGATATCGAAAATGTCGACTCTATCAAAAAAGTCAAAGCGTTTGAGATCGATATCATAGAACAAATATTGGATAGTCTAAAAGGCGAACTCACCTACTACCCGCCTAAATACTCCGCCAAAAAAGTCGGCGGAAAACGAGCCTATGTAGACGGTACGCTATCAAGCCTCAAACGACTCTATGAGGGTAAATTTCACTACGATAATGAAAAAGCCCTCAACCCGCTAGCGTACCTCAAAATCCCGCAAAATTACTATAGCGGTAATATCGAATATATGAGACTGGGGAAAAAACTTACCGTTGAGTACTTCAGTATCCAAGCGGATGGAGAGTACTGGATCGATGCGGGGGATTTTTTTGCGGTTATAGAGATTATCAATGGAAATGTGAGCTATAAGTTGAATCGGATGGAGAAGTTATAGTATAATCAAACCATGAAAAACCAAAAGTTGAAAAAATTACCCATAGGCATACAAACCTTTTCAGAGATTCGAGATACAAAAGAGAACTATCTCTATATTGATAAAACCAAAATGGCATGGGAACTCATCAACCGTTCAAAGTATTAACCTGAGTTCGACGGAGTATCTCAATATTGTCATACACAAAAGTTTTTAAATTAAACCCGGATTAAATACTATATGAGAAAAAAATGACCATCAACGCCCACGCCAAAATCAACACCTTCCTCAAAATCACTGGACACGAAAATGGCTACCATACGCTCTGCTCTCGTTTTGTCAAAGTACCGCATCTCTATGATACCATCAGTTTCGTACCGGAAAAGTGTGACCGCTTTACAATTGAAGGGTGTGGAGAGGTACCGGTAGAAGAGAATACCATCTACAAAGCTTATCAAGCGATTCGACATCATATGAATGAGTGTATCCTCACTGATTTTTTCAAATACCACAAAGTGGTCGTCAAGAAGCGTATCCCCTCAGGGGCAGGTCTCGGAGGGGGAAGTTCAGATGCGGCAGCGTTTATGCGTCTCTTTAACGAGATATGTAAACTCGGGATCGTTACGCCGATACTGGCTCAGATCGGTTCGACGGTGGGGGCGGATATTCCGTTTTTTGTTTATGATTATGATGCTGCCAATGTCTTTGGATTTGGAGAGATCGTAGAGCCGTTTACCGATGAGGAGCCATTTGAGATTGAACTCTATACTCCCGATATTCATTGCAACACTGCGGTGGTCTATAAGACCTTTAAGACTCAGTTACTGGACAAAATTGATTTGAGTTCATTTGAGGGATGGGAAAGAATGAGTTCTAAAGCCGTGTTAGCCAAAACCTCATCGGTCGAAGCCAATGATCTTTATAAAGCCTCTTTGATTGCCTATCCTAAATTGGCTGAGGTGGCTAGAGAGGGATGGTACTTTTCTGGAAGCGGCAGCAGCTTTTTTAAACTCACCTAATTTTTTGCTATAATGGCATCAACCCTTACAATTCATGATTAAAAAAGAGTCATATGTCCATAAACCTAATCGCCAAAAATAAAAAAGCCTATCACGATTATGAAATACTAGAGAAGTTTGAAGCCGGTATCGTATTGCAAGGCTCCGAAGTCAAGGCATTACGTGCCAAGCGAGCCAATCTCAATGATGCCTACTGCCGATTTATCAAAGGGGAGTTACATCTGGTCAATGCCCACATCGCCTATCTCGATACCACCAACACCAACTATTCACGTGACACCCGCAGTCCGCGTAAACTACTGATGCACAAAAAAGAGCTCAATAAACTCTTCACCGCCATTGAGAAAGAGGGGCTGACCATTGTACCGCTGAGTATCTATTTCAATGCTCGCAACCGTGCCAAAGTGAGCATCGCCATTGCCCGCGGTAAACAGCTCCATGACAAACGCGAAACCCTCAAACGGCGAACACAAGAGCGAGAAGCCCAACAGGCAATGAAAAACTATAATCGATAACATAATTTAAATATTTTTTATGAGTATATAAAGAAAAATTGATAAAATTATCTAGTAACCTGAGTTCGACTGGGAT
>JACXUN010000212.1 GCA_014763905.1 Campylobacterales bacterium | reverse complement strand
CTTCAAAAGATTGAAGAGGAAGGTGAACTCACAGTTGCTATGGCAGCACCGATGGCTGGACCATACGATCTTAATATTACAGCATTTGGTGTCCTAGCAGAAGATAATCTATCCGTTCCTTCTTTTATGGCTGATGTAGGATATGCTTATGGAAAAACTTACAATAAAGAACTCTCTACTATTATCAATGAACCCTATGCCTCCAAACTTCCTACTCTGCTTAATGGATCGTTAAGCCGTGCAGCAATTGATGGAAATCTAACGACACAAACTAAAGGTGACGGTGGACTCTTCACCGCAGCATTTGCCTATGGATTCCTCACTGATCCTAATCACTGGTTCCGCCAAGCGGTATTGGAAAACTCTGTCCATGCTTGGACTCCTACCACTCCGGTAAGATTGATTCACTGTCAAGGAGATGAAGTTATTCCTTATCTCATTGCACAAAAAACTGAAGCAACCATGAATGCTTTAGGTGCAACAAATGTCACCATTGTTCCTGTAGAGGCGACTTTAGGTTTGTCTGAAAACCTTGGTCATGCGGAGTGCGGATTAAAAGCTTATCAAATTGCCACACAACTTTTTGCAACTGCAAGAGGATATTAAAAATGAAAAAGATTATTCTACTCAGTCTGACAACTAGCAGTCTGCTTTTAGCCGGAGGATACAAGATTCCAGAGCAATCTCTTAACTCTATGGCACTAGGCGGTGCCTATGTGGCTCATACTACGGGAGCCGATACCGCATACTTCAACCCTGCTAATAT
This sequence comes from Campylobacterales bacterium, assembly GCA_014763905.1. Lineage (GTDB taxonomy): Bacteria > Campylobacterota > Campylobacteria > Campylobacterales > Sulfurovaceae > UBA1140. The sequence continues at coordinate 2,070 of JACXUN010000212.1, read as the reverse complement.
GGCATTTTTATCTGAAAATCAGATGATGGAAGCAGGTCTTACCCTTGCTCATTTGCCGAGTAATACCTTTGAAGGGGTCCAAGCTTTTTCTCAAACCGAACTTTATACCGCCAATGGAAAATCTGAGACAGAAAACCTTTTGATGCCTTTTTTACACTATGTCGCTAAACCGATTGGTGATTTACGATGGGGAGCTAGCTTGACCGTTCCCGGCGGATTAACCAAACATTGGGAAACCCCTTTCCAGAAACTTTCAGCAGAAGAGTTCACACTTAAGGTTATTGAGTTCAATCCAGTGGTCTCTTACAAAGTAACTGATGATTTCGCTATTGGGGGTGGAGCCAGAATCATCTACTCAGAAGGGGTAGTAAAAAGTGATGGTATCGAGGTAGGAAAGCCAATCATTCGTGATATGAAAGGGGATACTGTAGAGTATGGCTATAATCTAGCCATGAGCTATAAACCAACCGAGGATATCAATCTAGCTGCTACTTATCGCTCCAATATTGATCTCAAAGAAGAGGGACAAGCCAATCTTGCTATGGCAAATATCGCCAATCAGTATGATGCCGATGTAACCGTACCGCTTCCGGCAGCTCTCAATTTAGCCATTAGTAAAACATGGTTGGATCGTTTTACTTTAGAGTTCAACTATGAGCGAACCTATTGGTCTAGCTATGAGTCATTGGACTTTAACTACAATACGATTCTTCAACCACTCTCTTTGAATACCTATTTTAATGACCCTAAACCTAGAAACTGGGAAGATTCTAATACCTATAGGTTAGGTGCAACCATTGACGTAACGGACAAAATGACCTTTATGATGGCACTTGCCAAAGATGAAACACCGGCACCAAAAGAGACAGTAAGTTATGAGCTACCGGATAGTGATGCCGAGATTTTTGCGATGGGTATCCGAATCCAAGCCAATGACAATCTCGCCTACGGGCTTGCCTTCCTTCATGATAGCAAAGAGCCATTTAGTCTTGCGGCTAAAGAGAATGAAGGAGGGATCATCGGAACCTTCGGAGGCGGTGGAGCCAATCTCTTGACCGCAAGCGTCGCCTACGAGTTCTAGTCATGAAGTATGCGTTTGAAAACTTCTATGGTATGATCACCTCCCAAGCCAAAGAACGTGGAAGAAAAACCGCTCTCTTTGTCGGGGAGGAGGCGATCAATTACAAAACGCTGCATCAGCGTGTCGATACGTTTGCCGCCTATTTGGCACATCAGGAGGTGCGGGCGGGAGATCGTGTGGCTCTCTTGATGCGTAACTCGGCGGAGTTTGTCTATAGTGTACTGGCGATCAATAAAATCGGAGCCGTAGTGGTTCCGATCAATACCTTTCTCACCGCCAAGGAGGTGAGTTATATCCTGCAAGACAGCGGAGCTAGGCTCTTGATCGCTTCTACCGTCCATGAAGCGGTTGCCAAAGACAAAGCGGTGCAGCAGCATCTCCGTCTCACCATCTGGGAAGGGGAGTCCAGCGACTATAACACACGGCATGTCCCGTTTGATCGGGCAATGACCTTTCCGGAACAGGTGGCTCACCATCCGATGGGAGAAGAGGATTTGGCGGTTATTATACCTCGGGAACGACCGGCAAACCCAAAGGAGCGATGCTGAGTTCTCGCAATATCTTCTCCAATACCCACGGCGGTTCACTCCATGTGAAAGCTTCACACAAAGATCGTATCGTCGTATTTCTACCGATGTTTCACTCCTTTATCTTCTCCATCGGGGTGATTATGCCGCTCTATTTGGGAGCCAGTTCAGTCGTCATCAAATCACTTAAACCCTTTGCCAATATCTTCAAACAAGTACTGCTCAAACGGGTCACCATCTTTTTGGGTATCCCCGATGTCTACAATGCACTGGTCAAAGCGGAACTCCCGTGGTACTTTATGTGGTTCAATGCGGTTCGTATCTTTGTCTCCGGAGCAGCGGCTCTCCAACCCAAAACACTAGAAACCTGAGTTCGACGGAGTATTATAGTCACAGAAGCCTAAAAATAGGTAAGATTTGAAAAATCAAAATTCGTAGGACTAGCCGTAGCTAATTCAAGAA
>JACXUN010000211.1 GCA_014763905.1 Campylobacterales bacterium | reverse complement strand
GGGTATCGGGTGTGAGCTTCTCGATACGGAGTTTCCCCTGCATGGCTTGGAATACGCCGTCGAGATTGGTGGTATCGAGTTTGAGTGTCTGAGTAGCGTTTTGCTCCAGCTCCTCATCAATCTGCAACGCTACATTTGCCGCGATATACCCCACTGTCACGCTTTTGGTTGCTGATTGGGTCTCTCCGGTTGTATCGGTAATATCGACGGAAATCTCATAGTTATAGTTGGGTTTGTCCGCCGCTGGAATCTCTGGGTTGGATTGGGCATCAAAGGTGATGGTAAACTCCCCGTTTGATCCAGTTTTGAGTTCGCCGCGTGCCATTTGGGTCTCTGGATAATGCGGCGGAATCGGCTGCCACCATGCAATCCACGGAAACGACGCGGTACGCTTCACGATATAGTTGACGGTAGCTCCCTCCAAACCGTATCCGCTGTAGGCTTTGGCAGACCCTTTTATGGTAACACGGTCTCCTAAACGGTAGCTGGATTCGAGTGGATTGAAGGTGACTTCAAATTTAGGGCGTTTGTACTCTTCGACATGAAAGGCGATTACCCCGCCGATCTCGGCACGAATCTGCATCTCGCCGTTGAGTCCCGATTTCGGCAGGGTAAAGGAGCCGTGGAAGGTTCCATATTCATCGGTGGTAAATTTCTGCTCTTTGACCGATTGATAATTGGTATCGTAGAGGGCAACGGTGAGTGCTTTACGGGTCAACAGCTTGGGCGGTTTATTTGTAGAGGTTTCCGTTGCTAGACCTTTGAAATAGACCGTCTGTCCCGGTCGATAGATACTCCGATCGGTAAAAAAGTGAACCGATTGCTGCGGTTTGGTATCGGCTGTGTAGTAGTTGCCGCCATAATAGTAACCACCTTGGCGATACTCCAATCGATCTTCTCCATAAACAAAGTTTACCATATAGAATGAGTCGATCTTTGGTATCTCGATCAGCCCTTCGGCGTTGCTTTTGCGTTGGGTGATCAATTTCATCTCCTCTTGACGGGTCTGATAATCATAACTGGTGGAGTAGAAATTGGCTTCGACCCCCTCTAGCGGCTCACCACTTGCTCGATCGACCACGAGAAATTGCTTGTCTCTCTGAAGATAAGCGATTCGGGAAACCGTCATCTCCTCATGAAGAGGCTTGTTGCTAATATTACCCTCTTGGGTCATGATCACCTGATAGGTTCCTAGCGGATAGCTGCCCAAATTGATCTCGGTACTGTGTTCCCGATAGTCATCCTGAGACGGCAGAGTGAGATCAAATTCACGTTGAGCCGGATGGGTTTGGAGAAAGGCTATGGTCTCTGTTTGATCTAAGCTTCTCAGCGTTTTTTGCTCCTCCGGTGTCAGACGGATTACTTTGACAAAAAGCTGTGAGATATTGCGGTAGTCGATACGGGCTAAGAGGTTCTCATCAGGGAGGTTGATTGATTCGATATTAGACCTCAGTGACTGTATCGTGATACGCTCTTTGATCTCTTGACAGATAGAGATGAGATAAGGCTCTTGGCTTTTGAGAGCTTTGTCGATATAGACCATCGCTTGGGTGTACTGTTCATGAGCATAATAATATTCGGCAAGGTAGTAGAGGGCTTCACTGTTGATATATTTGGTCTGATAGTAGTTGAGGATTTTGAGATAGCGTTCCTCTTTGTCGGCTCCGGTATAGTTTTGGTTGACAAACTGCAGCCGCTCAAAATTGATATGATTCAACGCTTTGGTATCTCCCTTTTTGAGATGGAAACGCAGCAGTTGTTGGTAGATCAGTAGAGCTTGGTATTTGGATGCCTTCTCGTTGGGACTTTTGAAGGTATAATTGAGAAAGGTCGAAGTGTTGCCAAACGCCTGTGGCTGGTCGATATGAAATTGATTGGCTACTTCGCTCAGCGAATACCGCTCATTTTGGAAATGATCCAAAGCCCGAAACGCCAAGAAATCATACAGCGTCGGACGAAGCCCCTCACTATACGCCGGTTCGGTCAAGATGTCTTGATAGTGTTCGATCTTGACCCTTTGGGCTGCGGAGTCCAAAGATTCGAGATAGAGTGCTGAGGCTCGGTCGGTCAACTGCTTGACGCTCCATGCCGCGATATCGCTGTCGTTGTTCTCTTGAACGGTCGTTCGTTGATAAATCTGGTAGTAGTTGGCATCGAGATACCCCATATAGAGCTGACCCAAAATTGATTTGAGCAGAAGTTTGGTAGTTGTTTTATGCGGTTGGGAAAGTTCCTTTTCGAGATCATAGATGATCATCTCCATCCCCGCTTCGCTCAGTTCAACGGTATATTTCTCTCTATACAAGAGTGCTTTGATCAGCTGCACGTCGTTATTTTCTTTAAGGGCTTGTTGATAGATTCGGGTCACCTGTTCCAAAGCACTTTTGGGCAGGCTTTGGTCTTCAAACTCCTGCACGGCTTGCCATTGTGTCTGGTAATTCTGTGCGGGTAAAAAAAGGTAAAAAGTAGAAGAACCAGGGCTATTTTTCGCATGATGATATCCTGAAATAAGATGATAATAGTATATCTTTTTGAGCCTTGATTTTTCTTATTGAGAACCTCTTCAATTTTATCTACCGAATCAAAAAGGTCAAATTTCGGGTTTGGTAGCTTTGAGATTAGACTTCTTACTATTTTTTTAGTATAATGGAGCCAAAAAAGGTCGCCTTGTGGAAACACTCAAATATGGTAATTTTCAATAAAGACTTTTTATGCACTCGTTAAAATCCATTTTATTTATTATTAACCTGAGTTCGACGGAGTATTATAGTCACAGAAGCCTAAAAATAGGCAATCTTCAAAAAATAAAATTCTTGAATTAGCTACGGCTAGTCCTACGAATTTTGATTTTTCAAATCTTACCTA
>JACXUN010000023.1 GCA_014763905.1 Campylobacterales bacterium | reverse complement strand
TGCTATGGGGTGGATGTAATTCCAAGCAGTACTATACCCCCGCAGCTACCACCAGTGTAGGGAGTTCATCTTCGCATCAACTCATCAGTTTCAGCCGCGACGGTGCAAGCATGGAGGGTGGTATTGCTCTCAATGCGAAGCAGGAACTTCCGCTCAAACTCGAACCGGGATATAGCTTTATCAACAATACAGCCGATACGGCAATTACTGCGGATAAAAAAGGAGCCTGCCAACTCCATCGTGTTCAGGGTGGAACCCAAACGATTCAACTGCCAAACGCTCTAGTAGCCGCGACTACGATCGGTAATCAACTGGTTTATCTATTGCAAGATAACAGTTACGGGATTTATGACTTAGACCAAAAAAGTATTATTTACACCAATAGCTCTAAAAAAGTCTTCTCTATCGATACCCGTGTAGCCAATCCGATGTGGGTTGACAATCTGGTCGTGATTCCTACCTTAGACGGTAAGCTGGTGATCCTTGATCTCAAAACACATAAAGTTCTCAACCAAATCTATGTAACCACCGACAGTACGCTTAATAATGTCATTTTCCTGAGACGACTGGGCAACACATTGGTAGCGGCAACCCCGCACGGTGTGATGATCAAAAACAATCAAGGACGAAGAGATTACAAGCAAGAGATATCGGAAGTAGCTATCGATGATGCCTATATCTATACCTTTACCAAAGACGGCATGATCGTGAAACTCGACCCGGTACTGAAAGTGGTCGCAGAGCAGAAGTATAAGTTTGCTCACTTCTCGACAGCTGGTGTCTACAGTGATAAAGTGTTTGCTCTGGATAAGCAGGGATATCTGATTATCAGCAACAAAAATTTGACCAAACACAAAGATTATAAGCTCTCGGAAGTAGAGGGATACAGCTTTTCTTCAACCGGTAAACTCTACTATAACGGTCAGGTTGTGGATATCGCTTCGTTAACGTATGAGTAGTCATTCGCTAATCACAGCGTTTGAAGAGTATCTTCATATTCACAAAGCTCTTGAATCCAATTCGATCAAGAGCTATCTTTCCGATATCCAACAGTTCCATACCTTTTTCCACGATCGCAATCTACTAAAACTGGAGACGATCGATATTCTGCTCTTTTTGGCTCAGTTTGACAATAAACGCACGCTCAATCGTAAACTCTCCTCGATCAATGCTTTTTATGAGTTTGCCCATACCCTTAAACTGGGAGCCAATAGCATTCACATCCCGATGGCAAAAGTGCCGAAGAATCTTCCCAAATATCTCTCTTTTGCAGAGATCAAAGCAGGAGTGCATCTGATTGACCGTAGTAATTGGATCGGACTGCGGGATTATGCCCTGATCCTGTTTCTCTATGCCAGCGGCTGCCGTGTCTCCGAAGCACTCTTAGCCACACGTCAAGATATCCAAGACGAATGGCTCAAAATCCGTTTCGCCAAAGGACAAAAAGAGCGGATGGTTCCCCTCGCCCCTATCGCCCTAGAGGCACTCGAAGCTTATCTAAGAGCCGCATCAATCCAGAGTGATCATATCTGGCTCAACTACCGAAACGAGCCGTTGAGCCGTATCTCTGCTTTTAAAATCGTCAAAAAATATCTGGGGGTCTCCCCGCATGTTCTGCGTCACTCTTTTGCCTCTGCACTCATTATCGGCGGAGCCGATCTGCGTGTCGTGCAAGACCTATTGGGACACAGCTCCCTGGAAACCACCCAAATCTACACCCATATCCAACAAGCCCATTTGGCAGACACCATCAACAAACACCACCCGTTAGGAAGAAAATGAAAGAAATAGTCGATAAACTCCAAGAGCATAAACTGCTCTTCAAATCCCTCAGACCGATCTCGGTCAAAGAGTTAGGCAGCCGAAAAAAGATCGATCTCTACCTTGGAGTCGATACCAAAAAATATTACGCCTGTATCATCCATATCGTAAAAAAAAGCCGGATATTACAAAAAGAGGCACAAGAGCTGATGGCGTTTCATAAAGCATTAGAAGCCCATAATGAGAGTGTGATCAAAAAGAAGTATATCTACATCCAAGCCCCCCTCTGCTCGAAAGCCAAAGCGTTGTTGGAGGAGAATGGATGGGTGGTTTTGGTGGATCGGGAGGATTAAATCATACTTCATAAAAATTTAGGAGTGTGATACCATATTTTACAGAGTATGAAATAATTCTAGATATAAATATGCTCCCGCTCTTTAACGATATGCACCTTGATAGACTCAAAACGTTCTTTTAAAGTCGTTTTAAATGCGTCCATCTTGTCGCATTCCCCGTGAATCAGATAGATCATTTCCAAATCTTTGAAGTGGCTGATCCAGTCGATGAGATCCTCTCGATCTCCGTGAGCGGAAAAGCCGTTGATGGTGTGAACTTTAGCATTGACCATGACATTTTCGCCGCGGACGTTAATCATTTTGGTTCCATCGATGATCTCCCGACCCAAGGTTCCTTCGACTTGGAAGCCGACGAAAATAACCGCATTGTTTTTGTCCCATAGGCGATGTTTGAAGTGGTGCAGGATTCTGCCGCCGGTACACATACCGCTTCCGGCGATAATAATGGCTCGTTTTTTGACATCATTGATGGTCATTGATTCTCGGATATCCCGAGTTAACCGCAAAGCATCAAAGAGAAAAGGGTTTTCGCCCATACTTGCCGACGATTTATGCTTTTCATTGAGAAAGAGAGGGTAGTTGGAGTAGAGTTCCGTGGCTTTGATCGCCAAAGGGCTGTCCAAAAATACTTTACAGTGTTCCAGCTCTTTGTTGTCGAACATCTCTTTGAGCAGAACCAAAATCTCTTGGGTTCTCTCCAATGCAAATGAGGGAATTAATACGATACCGTCATCCTCGATAGTATCCTTGATTACCTCTTTGAACTCTGCGATACTGGCATCCAAATCTCTGTGTACCCTGTCTCCATAGGTTGATTCGACAAAAAGAGTCTGCGTCTGTTTACCATATTGCAGCCCGTCAATAACCAGTCGTCTAATATTGCCGATATCTCCGGAAAAAACGACGCTCTTAGATAGGTTATTTTCTTGAAAATCGATCTGTATAAAACTTGACCCCAAGATATGTCCGGCATCTTTAAAGGTTAAGGTGATATCGTCACTTAAGACAAACGCTTCGTTATAGATGGCATTAATATGATTGAGCTGGAAGGTATCGTAGATATCATCTTCGTCATAGAGCGGTTTTTTAAGGCTATCCTCTTCCCCGACACGCTGCTTTTTTCGATAAAGGGTTCGGTACTCTTCATTGAAAATTTTTGCCGCATCCATAAGCATAATATAGGCGATATCCCATGTCGCACTGGTGGAGACAATGGTGCCTTTGAACCCCTCTTTAACCAGCTTTGGAACCCGACCGATATGATCGATATGGGCGTGAGTGAGAAGCAGATAATCAATTTCAGCCGGATTAAATCCAAAGCGTTCCTCATTTTTCTCTTCATGGCTTCCCTGAAACATACCGCAGTCAATCAGCATCTTGATATTATTAATCTCTAAAAAATGACAGGAACCGGTTACGTTTTCAGCGGCTCCATGAGAAATTACTGTTGCCATCTTGCTTCCTTTTGTACAGTATAGATAATATCTAAGTTTACTACAAAAAAGAGATTTTGCTATACCAACACATTAAGATAGAAGGAATGCCCCTTTGAACTTTTGAGATTGAATCAATTTTTTGGCTTCCCATGGGGTACATTGAACGACGACACGATAGGCAGTCTTTTGGTGATCGGGTATAAATTTTTTAACGATAATCGCATTTTTAAGTCGGTGTTTTTTCTGAAAGCTTTTCGCACTGGCATGGTTGAAAAAAGAGGCGACTTGTACTTTTTGGGTGCGTTTAACCGCTTCAGGCTTCTTTTGAGTTTTTTGGACTACTCTTTGTGTGGTTGTTTTGCTTTTTTTCGGACTTGAAACCACTTCAATTTTGACTTTACTGACCCCTTGTTTGACGATTCCCAGTTTTTGAGCGGCTCCATAAGAGAGATCGATATCCCGTGTGTGATAGAAGGGACCTCGGTCATTGACTCGTACCTTGACCGATTTATTGTTTTCTAGGTTGGTCACCTTGAGTACCGTATTCATGGCATAGGTTCGATGAGCGGCGGTCATATTATACATATTATATCGTTCACCCGATGCAGTTAACCGTTGATGAAACGGTTGACCGTACCAGCTGGCTTTGCCGATTTTGGTGAGTCCCTCTTTGACATAATGCGGATAATATTTGATACCTCTATCGATATAGGCTAAGATATTACGGTCTTTGGCAGGAAGTGAAGTGATAAAAAGCGATGAGACGAAGAGTGTGAGTAGAATTTTCTTGGTAATACTATTTAACATAATAGATTGATTTTTACCCTTAACAAAAATAAAACTGTATTTTATTATTTTAAACTGTTAAAAAGCTTAAAAATGGTTATAATATTCACATTTTTTTAACTATTAGTCACAAAGACTAAAGTTTATTGACTATAAAAAGTAAAACTACTTGAAAAATTATCTAAATTAGTATACAATTCCCAAAAATATTCATACAAGGATTTATTTACATGGCAAAACATCAATTTCAAACAGAGATTGGTCAGCTTCTCAAGCTGATGACCTACTCATTGTACTCGAATAAAGAGATTTTTATTCGTGAGCTTATCTCTAATGCGAGTGATGCGATTGACAAGTTTAACTATATGCAATTGACCGATGAACAGTTCAAATCAGCGAACTGGAACGGTAAAATCAATGTCAATATTGACGAAGCAGACGGCAGCCTAACGATTGCCGATAACGGTATCGGGATGAACGAAGAGGATTTGATGGCAAACCTCGGAACCATCGCCAACTCAGGAACCAAAAAATTTGTCGAGCAGATGACCGGAGATGCGAAAAAAGACAGCAACTTGATCGGTCAATTCGGGGTAGGATTCTACTCGGTCTTTATGGTATCGGACAAAGTGGATGTGATTACCAAAAAAGCAGGTGAAGATCAAGCTTATATGTTTAGTTCGGATGGGCAAGGAGAGTTTGAACTCAAACCGGTGACCAAAGAGGAACACGGTACGATTGTCTATATCAAACTTCGAGAAGAGGAGAAAGAATTCCTCAGCAAATGGCGAGTTCAAGAGGTGATCAAAAAGTACTCGAACCACATTGCCTACCCGATTATGATGCACTTCACCAAAGAGGAGACCGAAGGAGAAGGTGATAACAAGACAACCAAAAAGGTCAAAAAAACCGAGCAAGCCAATGCGGCAACCGCCCTTTGGACTCTCTCCAAATCAGAACTCAAAAAAGAGGACTATATCGAATTCTATAAAACGCTCTCACACGGTGATGATGAGCCGTTGACCTATCTGCACAATAAAGTAGAAGGAGCCCAAGAGTTTACCACCCTATTCTATATTCCTAAAACCGCTCCGTTTGATCTCTACCGAGCCGATTACCAAAGCAGTGTGAAGCTTTATGTGAAGCGGGTCTTTATTACCGATGATGACAAAGAGTTACTGCCGACCTATCTGCGGTTTGTCAAAGGAATTATCGATTCGGAAGACCTACCGCTCAACGTGAGCCGTGAGATTCTCCAAGAGAACCGAATCCTTGCTAATATCAAACAAAACTCGACCAAGAAGATTCTCCAAGCGATCAAAAAACTCAAAGATGAGGACATGAACCTCTTTACCGAGCAGTATAATCGAGTAATCAAAGAGGGAATTTTCCAAGACTATACCAACAAAGAGCTGCTCTTAGAGATCGTACGATATAAGAGTTCAACCCAAGAGGGGATGGTATCACTCGATGATTATATCAGCCGAGGAGATTCCGAGAAAAAAGAGATCTACTATATTATCGGTGAAAACGAGAAAGTAGTGCGAAACTCACCGCTGTTAGAGGCGTATAAAAAAGCGGAGATTGAAGTCTTGATCCTTGATGATAAAGAGATCGATGAGATTGTCACCCCATCTATCGCAACCTTCAAAGAGTGGACACTCAAAGATATCACGACAATGGATGCTCCGGACTCTAAAACTGCCGAAGAGAAAGAGGAAATCAGCAAAGAGTTCAAAAGCTTAACCGATCGAATCAAAGCGGTACTCGGTGAAGAGGTCAAAGCCGTCAAAACCACCGCACGATTGACCACCAGTCCGTCATGCGTAGTCAAAGACAGCTCAGATCCGATGGCAGGAATGGCACATATGTTTATGCAGATGGGACAGGCGATGCCAGAGATTCCGTTGATTTTAGAGATCAATCCGGATCATGAGATGGTGAAAAAGTTGGATAAATTAGAGGATAGCAGCAAGTTTGAAGATATGGCTTGGATTCTTTTAGACAGTGCCAAATTAGCGGAAGGAATTGAACCCAAAGATAAGTTTGCTTTTGCTTCACGAATCGCCAATATTGCAACACAAGCCCTCTAGTGTTGTCTTTTTGTAGCTTTATCCGGTTATAATTTCTACATAATCTTATTAGTCCTGTAGTGTGGGCATTCCTGCCCACAATGAGGAATGAATCTATCATAATCAAAAGGTAAAATAGATATGAACAAACACGTCAAAAAAATCTCAAACTACACCATGATCGGCGGTATGTCAGCGTTGGTTATTGCCACACTCAACGGATGCGGTGACGGCGGAGTCGGACAAGATCCGATACAGCAGCCGACCGAACAGCAAAATATGGTTAAAGAGGGAGCCACCGTTACCATCGAAGAGAAGCCAGTCGGAACCTTTAAGATCATCGATGAGGTGCCAAGCGTGGCTACCCGTGTGATTTTACGAGATGAAAATGGAACCGAGCGAATCCTCTCTCAATCGGAAATCGATAAGCTGATCAAAACCGAAGAGGCAAAAATCGATGCCGGAACTTCCAATCTAACCAAGAGTCCAGAAGAGGTCACCGACTCAGGCGGCGGATTGAGTCTAGGGGAAACCCTCTTAGCCAGTGCTGCCGGAGCGATGTTGGGAGCCTATATCGGCAATAAACTCTTCGGTAACCAAAACTATGAGCAGAATCGACGTACCACCTATAAGTCACCAACAACCTACTCCCGTTCCCAAAGCAGTTTTGCCAAAGCCAAAGCAGACAATGCCGCTGCCAAATCTTCTGCCAAAAAGTCCGGTTTCTTTGGAAACAAACAATCAAGCAGCAGTAGCAGTAAATCATCAAGTTTTGGGGGGTAATCGATGAATCTAACACCCATTAAAGTACCAAATAATGCTTTTTTAGAGCAGATCGGATTCTATTGGCATACCGATCCGGATCAGACCCCGTATGTCGCCAGTGAGATTGTCGATGTGACACCAGAAGAGGCAGATGCCTATTATGAAGCGGTCAATGAACTCTATGATATGTTTGCCGAAGCGGGGGATTATGTCGTAGAGCATGAGCTTTTTCATGAATTGGGTATTCCGTTTAACCTCGTCGATGCGGTTAAAATGAGCTGGGAAAATGATGTCCATTGGCATCTCTACGGACGGTTTGATTTGGCAGGCGGACTGGATGGCAAACCGATTAAACTGATCGAGTTTAATGCCGATACCCCGACTGCTCTTTTTGAAACGTCGATTTTACAGTGGGCGATGCTCAAAGCCAATGGGATGGAAGAGAGCCATCAGTTCAATAATGTCTATGAAGCACTGGTGGATAACTTCAAGCGGTTGATTACGTTGGATGAAGAGGTAGAGAGCTTCGAAGAGCGTTACGAAGGGTGGAAGCTTCTCTTTTCATCGGTCAAAGGGAATGAAGAGGAGGAGAGTACGGTCAAGCTGCTCCAAACCATTGCCGAAGAAGCAGGATTTGTTACGCAGTTCGCCTATATCGATGAGGTAGAGTTCTCGGATGAAGAGGGCATTTTCTATAACGATGTCAACTATGAGTACTGGTTCAAGCTGATTCCGTGGGAAGATATCGCGATCGAAGAGAGTAATTTGGCACGACTGCTCAGCAATATTATGCGAAATCAAAAGGCGATTATCCTCAATCCGGCGTACACCCTGATGTTCCAGTCCAAAGCGTTTATGAAAATCCTTTGGGATCTCTACCCAAATCATCCACTATTGCTAGAAACCAGTTTTGAACCGCTCCAAGGTATCCCGCAAGTTGAGAAAAAAATCTTCGGACGGGAAGGAGCCAATACCATTATCGTCGACGAAAACGAAAAGGTGATTGCTGAGCGTGACGGCGAATACGGCGAGTTCCCATCGGTTTTCCAAGAGTATGCCGAACTCCCGACCGATAAAAACGGAGAGAGCTACCAAGCCGGTGTCTTTTTTGCCTACGAAGGATGCGGACTCGGATTTAGACGCGGCGGATTGATACTCGATAACTACTCCAAATTTGTCGGGCATCGGGTTGTTGTAGACTAACTTTTAGGAACCGATGGCTTTAGCCTCGCAAGAGCGAAACTAAAGTTTTCGTTTCCTAATAACCTGAGTTCTTAGAGATTACCACAATTTTTTAGAGTATCACCACCACTGCAATCGCAAATCCGCCGTCATGGGCGATCGAAAGTGAGGAGCTATTGATCTGATGAATTGCTTGAGCCGTATCTGAGAGTTTGAAGTGCGGGGCATTCCATTCATCTTTGTAGATGATGATATCGTGAAAGGCTAACTTGGCACCGATACCGCATCCTAATGCTTTGGCGATTGCTTCTTTGGCTGCCCAGTATCCGGCGATGCTTTGAGGTTTGGTAGAGAGTTTTTTTTCCTCTTCGTTTAAAAAACGATTTAAAAACTTATCCCCAAACTTTTCGATTGAGTCAGCGATGCGGGTGATGACGACGATATCGGTTCCAATTTTCATAATGTTAGTTTACCGAAGTTTTGGATAAAATAAGTGAAAAATATATAATTCAAGTGAGTCTATTCAACACAATGCAAACGTAAACGCCCATTTCATGGGTTAAGTGCATTATATTGAATAGACTCACTTGAACCATTTTAGGTGAAAATAAAGAAAGTATATGGAAGCACTATTCGCATTTATCGGCAGTCCGTTTATGACACTTATGAAAAAAATGGAGAAGTTTGGAACTTTTATTTTGTTTCAACTCGCTCTCTTTCCTTTGGCATTGAAGCGACCTTGGCGTATCAAACAGGTTTTTGAACAGATGGAGACGGTAGGGATTGGAACCTTTGGGGTTGTCCTTTTGGTATCGATCTTTACCGGTCTGGTGCAAGCGGTTCAGCTCTATCAGGGATTTAGCAAGTTTGGAGCCGAAGGATTTATGGGATATACCATTTTTATCGCCACCACCAGAGAATTGGCTCCGATCTTTGCCGCATTGATGATGATCTCACGTTCGATCTCTTCGATGGCAGCGGAGTTGGGGACGATGCGGGTAACAGAGCAGATCGATGCGATCGAGACATTGGCAGTAGATTCTAAAAAATATCTCTTGATTCCACGTATTATTGCGACAACCTTAGCATTGCCGTTATTGGTTATCGCATTTGATTTTATCGCGAACCTAAGTGCCTTTATTATGGCATGGATCGTGCTGGATATGAATCCGGTGGTCTATCTTGATAGTATTAAACAGTTTTTAGATTTTTCAGATATCGGAACCGGTTTAGGCAAAGGGTTTGTGTATGGATATCTGATCGGCAGTATCGGTACTTATGTGGGATATCATACTTCAGGGGGAGCTAAAGGTGTCGGTATCTCAACCACGAGAGCCGTTGTCTTGGCTTCGGTGACCATCTTTATCGCCAATTTCTTCTTATCGCAAACCTATCTCATGTTGGATTGGTAGAAGGAAGCTCGAATTTATTCGAGCTATTCTATTTTCTGAGAATACATTCTCAATTTCTCTTTTTCGTGGGCAGGAATGCCCACGCTACATGATTTATCGGTATCGGTAACGATCTCCGCCAAACTTAAAGGTTCCGACGATACCGATACTGGTTCCGTCAGCTGTTTGACTGGTGTCAGATGTTAACTTATATTGGATAGCCGTGCCTCTTAGACCAATTGAAAAAACATCAATTGGACTGTATTGAATCTGTACCATAGCCCCAAGTGCATCATCAAATTTATAGTTAATGCTATCATTGTCAAAACGTCCGTCTAGTTCCGGGTTCATGTGATAAGTAACGCCGCCACCCAATTTCCAGTCTTGGACTTTGAACATTGCGAGAGCTGTGAGTGGAACCATGGACCAAGTGATATCCCCGTTGGAAGCCGAATCACTGTCAAATTTATAACCGGCTAGAAATTGCAGTTCCAGATTGCTCATTGGGTTATCGATTGCCATACCAGCTTCAAAAGCGATACCGTCACCTGCTTTGATAGTATAGTCACTTTCATGGTCATGTTGAATAGTGACCAATTCATCACCGCCGCCCTCCCATGCAAATTGGAGAAGAGGACGTATATTATCAGCCGTAGAGAAAGAGACCAAAAGCGACAGGGCTAGTAGTGTTTTTTTTATCATACTATTATCCTTACTTAAAAATTTCAATTAGATTATATCTATTTTTTTGTGGTTTTTGTGAAGTATTAACTATGTTACATCCATTATCATAAAAACTTCAGCAGTTGGCTCATACGACTGGTTGCATCAATGGACTACATCCATTCAACAACTTTTGAGACTTCATTGGCGATATAACATTTGACATTGGTGGGTTCCAAAGGTTTATTGGGAACGATGGCTTTTTTGAATCCTTGGGTCTCTATCTCTCGTAGACGCTGTCCCAGTGCCGGGACTTCTCGTATCTCACCGGTAAGGCTTACCTCTCCCAAGAAGAGCGTTTCGGTACTTAACTCTCGATTACGATAAGAACTGAGGATCGCTGCGATAATCGCTAAATCGGCTGCTGGTTCATTGATCTTGATTCCGCCGGCAATATTGACAAAAACATCATAAGTTCCCAACGGTAAATCCAGCTTCTTTTCCAATAAAGCCAACAGCATGTTCAGACGATTATTATCAAAACCGGTCGAGCTGCGTTTGGGATGTCCGTAAGCTTCACTGACTAAGGCTTGGATTTCGATAATAATCGGTCGGCTTCCCTCCATCATTACCGTTAGAGCCGAACCGGAAGCCAATCGCTGCTTGTTAAAAAAACGTCCCGCCATCGTTTTGGCATCGAGCAGCCCGTTTTTGGACATCTCGAAGATACCCACCTCGTTGGTACTTCCGAAGCGGTTTTTGAATCCCCGAAGCATTCTCAACTCTGAGTTGGGGTCTCCTTCAAAGTAGAGTACCGTATCGACCATATGCTC
>JACXUN010000210.1 GCA_014763905.1 Campylobacterales bacterium | reverse complement strand
AAGAGTATTGCTGAGTATTTGGGAACCCATCATACCGAATACTATATGGAAGAGAGCGATATGCTGAGCCGAGTCAACGAGTTACCCTATTATTATGACGAACCTTTCGGCGATGCTTCAGCTCTGCCAACCATCGTCGTCTCTCAATTAGCACGACAAAAAGTCACTGTTGCCCTCTCTGCAGATGGAGGGGACGAAGCCTTTTGCGGATACAGCAAATACTTTTTTCTCAATAAATTTGCCCCTATCTTTGCCTCCCCGCTAAAAAGAAAAATGATGCAAACAGGTCTCAATCTCCTAAACGAGAAGCAGATAGGACGGCTCAATCGCACTCTTCCTGCTGCTAAACAGCAGACCAATATCGAACATAAATTTAAAAAATTCAAGCAAACCTTTAGGGCATCATCACTGGAGGAGATGTTTCAATACGGCAGCTCGCAAAGCGACCCGGAGTTCGTGACACAACTGCTATCGCCATCTGCGTCCCATCCTGCTTATTGGCAGTTTGACAACCCGGATGGATTCTCTTTGCTCAACTATATGATGGCAGTGGACTACCAAACGTTTATGAATGACGATGTCCTCACCAAAGTCGATCGTGCCACCATGTCAGTCAGTCTGGAGGGGCGTGAACCGCTATTGGATCATCGCATTATCGAATATCTCGCCCGCGTTCCTATCGAACTCAAATACAAAAATAACCAAGGTAAATATCTCCTGCGGAAAATTCTCTACCAATACCTTCCCCAAGAGATGGTAGATAAACCCAAATCCGGCTTCAATGTTCCACTAGACAGATGGCTGCGTCACGAATTAAGAAGTTTAGTAGAGTACTATTTGGACAAAGAGCGTCTTGATCCAACGCTTTTTGATATAGAGGTGATTGAACGGCTCAAACGGGACTTTTTTGCCCAAGAGGAGGGCAATGCGATGGAGATATGGCTGCTGCTCATGTATCAGATGTGGTATGAGCGGTGGATGGCTTAGGAACCGGAAGCTTCAGCCCCGAAAAAGCGAAGCTAAAGCTTTCGATTCCTATTCTTAATTCAACGGCATTAGGCTTTTTATCCCAACCGCTCCTGCTTCATATAATCGTAAACGGTATAGTGACCATTACTATGCAGATGATGGCACCCTTGAATCTTCTCAAAAAACTCTGGTGTAAATTGAGCGATTGTCTCTTCATGGAATGTATCAGGGCTCAATGCGATAATCTCAGCCAAAGAAAACGCCTTGCCGTATTGATTAAATCCCTGCTCTTGCCGCACCCGAACCATATTGCCTGCTTCGTTGCGTAAAAGACCACCGTTACGCCCTATCTGACTATCTATGATTAATGGATTCATCTGGTGCGGTTTCCATGTATTAGAGATTGGATTATCGCTGTAAAATGCATACAACGACGAACTGTCATCACTTTTCCCTTGCTCCCTCACAGTACACAGTAGCCACCATACGCCGTTTGCTTCAAAAATCATACTATCAAAAGCGTGAATATCAGAGAGTAGATCGTACTGATACTCCCATTTTAACGGATACTCCAGACACTTATAGAGACGCACCGAACCGCTTTGACTGGTCTCGGGAACCATATAGAGTTCACCTTCATACTCAAACAAAAAAGGAAAAGACATATGGAAAGGCTCTTCTATCACCGTTCCTAGCAGTTGATACCCTTTATTCCCCGTCAACGCTATAGCTGCGATATAGCCTTTTTGTTTCTCATAGCAATAATCTTCCACATAGCAGATGGTCTGCTCTGCTCGTGTTACCACAAAGGGATCGGCAAAAAAGTGTTTTGGCGGATTTTTGATTGCTATCCCTTTTCGCAGGGTCGCTTTTTGCCAATCACTATGCACAAAGGCAACACCCCATCGCGGATGTCTGCCCAGTACTATTCGGTTGAATACCATCGAAGCAAACAGTCCGATCGTTTTACCCAAGTAGCACATGGACGCTACAAATGAAGGAGTCAGATAGAGTTTACCCCCAAACGGGATTTCCGTTTCCGCTTTGGGCAAAGAGCCGGTATCCGCATACGCCAAAATGATTTTGATCAAATAGGGATTGCTGTTGTGAAACAGGTGAACCATGTTTTCGCTGTACGAACGCCGCGTTCGCATTTCACCCCGGAAAATCACCGCCCCACCGTCTAAATCTTCACTCAGCACCTGAATAATAAAGCCCGTCGACGGTTTACGCAACAACACCTCCCAAAATCCAGCCGGTCCCCCTCGATTCCAACGGTTATCTCCGTGATGAAATGAGAGAATTCCCTCTTTGGAGGCATGGATAATATCCCCTCTAAATATCCCTTGTGCGTTACCTCTTACCATCAGGTCTAAATCCAGAGCTTTGATTTTGGCAATATCGGCTTCCGAATAGCGGACACTGATTCCAGACGGTGAAAAAATAGGTGTGATATAACAAATCTCATGCTGTGTAAATGTTTCAATGGACAATAAAGTTTTATGGGCTTGCAGTTCCGTTGAGGTGTATGACAACAGTTTATACTCCACTTTACTGATGATTTGAAAGAGTATCAACGATAATGTTCTCAAAACTCCTCGGGTACGCATCCGGCTTTTGAGTTTGTCCCAAAAGCTCTCTTGCTCCAAACTATTTTCATGATGCATAATGAAAAAAAGCTCTATCTTATCGCTGGCGGAGAGTCTCTCTGCCATTTCATGGATGTATCGATCACACATCATGGAGTTTAATAGTATCCCGACTCGTTTCATGGTACTTTGCGTCCTTATAAGCGGCGTTTGTTTGTGTATTAACCTGAGTTCGACGGGATATCATAGTCACAGAAGCCTAAAAATAGGTAAGATTTGAAAAATCAAAATTCGTAGGACTAGCCGTAGCTAATTCA
>JACXUN010000022.1 GCA_014763905.1 Campylobacterales bacterium | reverse complement strand
CCCCGAGAGACTTATAACCTGAGTATGATACTCCATCGAACTCAGGTTAGTAGACTTATATCGGATTGAATCTGATAAAAACCTTATGATGAATCGTTTTGGAAAGAAAAAGGTGAAGTATTAAAGAGGTATAACTTGTGGACATTAAGTCCACAAGTTTAAAAAATTAGCCTTTGATATTGACCGCATATCCGGTATCAGATACGGCTGGTCCTGATCTAGGCATATGACGTGGTCTTCGAATGGTATCTCCGGCTTCAAGCGGTCGAGTTAATTTATCTCTCCATGCTTGGTAGACCTTCATATTGTTCTCATAGTTTACATAGATATCACCGATAGTATCTTCACTTCCGGCTTTTTCTAGGACAACTTTTTGATGCCATGCATGGTTACCGGCAACTGGGTCTGGGTGTGTCGGAGCCACAGCATTTTGCCATGAACCGCTTAGACCATCCCACCAGATATTGTCAAGGTCTCGGTTGTACTCTTTGAACTGCCAGCTCTCTCGACGCTCCATCATTCCGGCATCGATACCTTGTTTAGGTTTTAAAGTACCAATCTTACCATCCATAGTTATATCATAGAGTGGAGCACCCAATCCCATAACACCAAGCTTATGTTCAAATCCTGGGATTTCCACCGCATTTTTAAGTTTCCATCGTCCGGCATGGTGTGAGTTTGCCAATACACCCGGCATAGTTCCCTCAGTCGGTACTGCCATTGCGATAAAGTATCCTGACTCTAATCCGCTTACCGTATCGACAATCGTTACTTTAACCGCATCACCCTGCTTAATATTGAGACGTTTCGCATCACTGGTATGAATCCATATCGGGTTGTGGTTCTGTGAAATCTCCATCAAATGTTTGGCGTTAACTGAACGGGTATGGATATTATACGGCAATCGGAAAATTGTGTTCAATGCAAACTCATTCTCTTTTTCCATAAAGTCATGGTGTACCTGCGTCACAAGGTGGATCATCTTTTGTCGATCCTCTTTGTTAGTCGGATAAACCGGAATCGCATACTCTGCCCATTTCCAATCGGTTAACCACTCAGAGAAGAACTCTAGTTTTTTACTCAGTGTATGGAATCCTTCGACAATTTCACCGTCTACTTCCAAACCGATAGCGTGTTTTTTACCATGCTCTTCGACCATTAGGACACCGAATTCGTCTTTTTCCACTTCTCTGCTTGGGAACGCTTTCCCGTGAACAATATAGTTATCACCCTCTTTTTTCAGCGGTCGCTCTTGCGGTCGATAGATATTATCCTCTTCCATCCAAGTTCCCATCTCTCGCATTAACTCATAGTTAGGGTATTTGGAATCTGGATATTTCGCTTTTGCCGTCTTTTTCAAATGCGGTAGGTTATCAAACGCTGCTTGATACCACTCAGAGATACTCACCGCTCGGCTTGGATCTTCTTTTGATGCCCAGAATTTTCGTACACCCAATTTACCGGTCGGATCGACATAGTCTGTCATGAGGTTCGCCCAGAACTCTACCTCTTCCCAAATCTCACCAAGACCCGCAGCCATGTGTGCTTCAAGCGTACCGCGTGCCGGATGTTTCGGCTTCCATCCCATCTTCTCTAAAGCAACACGAAGAGCCGGTTGCCTAAAGCTCAACCATCGTGTCGGCTGTGTCGCTTCTGAATGCTGATCGTGACGCTCACCGGCTAATCCAACCGGAAGAATATAATCACAATACCAGTTGGTCTCTGACCATGTCGGAGAGAGGTTGAAAGACATCTCAATTTTATCTTCTCGCTTCAATGCTTCGATCCATCTGAATCCATCCGGGTTAATCCATACCGGGTTGTAAATTCTCGGTACATAAATTGCCAATCTATCCGGTATCATTACCCCTTTGCTTCGCCAATTATTACGCCACTCATCATCCAAAAGAAGATGTGGTAACATATGACTCATCTCATACGAGCTCAATGGATATTCAGGCGGCCATGCCAATTCATTCCAGACATCAACCGGCGGCGGGTTTTCTCCCGATACGGTTGCGGCTTGACCTTTACCGTTTACAGAAATAACATGCCAGTGGTGTAGTCCGATTCCCCCTTTGTCTCCAGCCATAGCTCCACGAAGTACAAACGGGAGGAAGGCTGAACGTGCATTCATCCAACCACCTCGGTGACCGATTGGTCCTGCACGCCAAACATAAGTCGCCACTCGGGTTCCTGCATCGATAAACATATCGAATAGCTCTTCAACAATTCGAGCTTCGATACGACACTCTTTGGTGACAAAATCAAGAGTATAGACGCTGTACATCTCTTGAATCATGGTGATAAAGTCTTCATAACTCTCACCTTGCGGTACCGATTTGATATATCCTTTTTGAACCATAAGAGCCAATTGCTCTTTGTTCTTCATCAATCGATCCCAGTTAACCCACTGCTTGACAAAGTTATGATTAATCAAATCTTTACCGTCGATTCCTTTTTCATTTAGGATTCGGTTGGCAAGATAGAGATAGAGAGCCGCTTCAGTACCCGGCCAGCATGGAACCCAAAGATCCGCCATACCCGCTGAGTTAGAAAGACGCGGATCCATTACCACCAATTTCGCTCCACGTTTACGAGCATCGGCAATTCGTCCGGCTGCTTGCTGGAAGTAGTGTCCCGCATCCGCTGCGTGTGATGATTGCAAGAAAATCAAGTTGGCATTTGACCAATCCGGTGAGTTTCTGTCATCATTTGTCCATTGAATCGTTCCTTGTCTTGCACCGGCAGAACAGATGTTGGTATGAGAGTTCCATCCATCGATACCAAGTGATTGAGGAACACGTGGTCCGAATCCGTTTTCATTTGGACGACCTACTTGGTACATGAACATCTTTTTAGACATCTCATCACCTTTTTCTAAAAGACCGGCAACTTTGTTCCCGATATCTTTCATCGCATCATCCCAGCTTACTCGTACCCATTTACCTTCTCCACGCTTAGAACCCGGAGCTCTTTTGAGTGGGAATGGGATTCGATCCGGATCATACATTTGTGATTGAGTTGCATACCCTTTAGCACAGTTTCGTCCACGGCTTCCGGCGTGAAGCGGGTTACCCATGTATTTTCTGACTTTTAGGTCTTTTGGGTTTTTGGTCTCTTTGTAGACACCGACATCAACCCATGCCGTCAATCCACATGACGCTTCACAGTTGTTACAGGCAGTTGGAACCAACATATATTCAGTTGATTTGATCCCATGAGGATTTTCCGCACCTTGAACACCGCGACGACCGATACCGCCTCGTTTCCAATCATTACCGTCAAGCTCTGTGAAACTATCCCACTCTTCATGTGGTGGATAGAAAAGAAGAGACGAAGGTGTTGAAGTAAATTTCGCCTCTTCCGCAAAAGCAGGAGTCTCAACAATAGTTGAGAATACCCCTTTAGCTACGGCTGCACCGGCTACTGTATAAGCGGTTCCTTTTAGAAATGTTCTTCTACTTTCAAAGAAAGAAGATTCTGTTTTATTCATCTTTTTAACCATGTTTCTCTCCTTAACTTAACGGTAACAGTTGTGGAATTTTGAGCCATACATCTTTAGCCATATAGAGACCGATAAGTGTTGTCACTGCTGCAAATTTCATTAATGTTTTGTTATACTCTTTTAGACTACCGAATGCCACAAAGAACGGAATGATAAATCCTAAAAGCATTGCAGCCCAGAATTGGACATTGTACTCACCGCCTGAGTGTACATAGGTTAACGTCATCTCTGCTTCAGCAGATTTAAACGAGAAGAAATACTCACCCATATACATTAAAAATGAGAAGAATACCGCTAAAGCCAATACCAAAGCCAAATCTTTTCTCGCATTTTCCGACCATTTATCAGCGATAAGTACCAATGTTGCACTCCCTACCATAAAGGCTGCCATCAGCATCTGAATCAACTCAGCCGGTGCTTGCCATAACTCTCTCGCACTTGATTCCGCCATAATCACTGCCGTATAGAGGGTAACCGGAATTGCCAATACCACGACAAATGGGAAGATCTTCTCATATACACCACTCATTCCCCGAATCTTTTTAGCCAATCCACAGTGTCGTCTAACATCAGGATGCTGATCAAAGAACCCAATCAAAGCAAGAAGCGTAATCAACGCCGTAAAGAGTGTTGCCATCCAAGCTCCAACCGTAATCGCTGAAGTCCAATGCGGATGCAGGAATATATTGATCATTCTTAACGGCTGATGAAGATCTATTAGTGTAAAGAGTAAGAATACATTTAACGCTATAGATGAAATCAACGGCATAAGCCATCTTAGATTTGGCATCTCCTCTTTTTTGTGTCGATAGAGAAGGAAAGCACCGACTAGAATCACTCCCGTTCCGATACTTTTCGCCCACATATTAAGCGTAATCATCCATCCCCAAATAATACCCGGAAGAGCAACGTCAAGCGTTACGACGGCTTTGGTTGCTTCAATAGCTGTACCGTGATCCATTAGTGACCTCCTTTATTCTCTTGAGCTTGTGATTCAAGATCCATCAAGCTTTTGTTATCTAATTTTTCATGCCCAACAAATGGTGCAACAAAACGATCTAAAAGCGAATGGTTCGGATCTCCCACATGTTTGAGATGTGTAATGTTGTTAAAGAGTCCATACCCTTCAATTCGCTCATGTGCTAGTGGGTTCAGTGTTTGATTACCTCCACCGACATAGAAGTGATGCGGGTTAGTATTTTTTTCAGGTTTTCTGACCTGAACACCGCCTTGATGTTCCATGATATATCGAGAGATATGGGAAGTTTCATCTTCAATATCACCAAAGATATTGGCTTCAACCGGACACGCAACGACACATGCCGGCATCATACCGCTTTCGATTCGGTGGGCACAGTAGGTACACTTGTCAGCCGTATTGGTCTCAGGATCGATATAGATCGCTCCGTACGGACATGCCATCACACACCCGGCACACCCGATACACCGCTCACTATCCACATTGACGATACCGTTATCCAGATAGTGCAGCGCCGAAACCGGACAGATTCGCTCACACGGAGCATTGGCACAGTGGTTACATCGCAGCGGAGTAAAGTTTCTCGATGTCTCAGGGAATGTCCCGATATCGATATACTTAACACGCAGACGCCATGTGCTTAATGGCACTTCATTTTCAACTTTACAAGCGACCTCACACCCTTTACAACCCATGCAAAGGTTAAGGTCAACTAGAAAACCTAACTTCATGTTTTCTCCTATATTATTAAGTTATAACTATTATTACACCATATTAATTGGCAATTATGGAGTAAAATAATTTTTACTAATGGATATATACTATCATGTTTTGCAAGAAAAATTAATTAAAGAGCGGTGTATTCTTTAAATTGTTACCTTTTTATATCACTATTATTCTCATTTTTTAATGCTTAGCTAATCTTGTGAAGAATCATCGATAATGATGGTCAGGAAAATTGATTTTAGAAGGAAGGCAGAACAAATGAAAACGTCGAACCCTTATGCTCTTCACTCTCAATCACCAGCATACTATGATGCAAACTCAAAATTTGCTTCACAATTGCTAATCCCAAGCCCATAGAGTTATCCCAGCTGTGTTCACCGCTTCGGTAGAATTTTTTGGTCACTTTATCGATATGTTCCGGAGCGATGCCGACTCCTCGGTCGATCACCGAAACCTTATTGCCTTCGATCTTCACCTCTACTTGCTCTTTGGAGTATTTGAGGGCGTTTTCAATCAGATTTTTGATGACAATCTCCATTAGGGCTTTATCGGCTTTGATGACCAAAGGGGCATTATTGACGAGAATTTCACGGTTTTTATATTTTTCATTGAGATTATGAATGACATCTTTGACAAGCGGCAGCATATCGAAGGTACTGATCTGCATCTTCTGTTCACCGCTCTCAAAACGGTTCCAGAGCAGTAGTCGGCTGAGCAGCTCCTCGATCTTTTGTCCGTTATTGTAGATTTTGCTTAGAAACTTTTTACGCAGTGCCGGAGGTATATCGTCATCATCATTAAGCGTTTGGGCATACCCCATCGTCGCCGCTATCGGATTACGAAACTCATGTGCGATAGCGGAGAGCATATCGGAACGTTGGCGGTTTTTGAGTTTGATTTTGGCGTGGTATTTACGTTTTTTGAGCTCTTTTTTCTTGATCAATTGTAAAATATCGATCAGTTTCACATTGATATTTTCAAACTCCTGCGTAAAAAAGAGAGCCTGCCGATTGAAGTTCTCATACTCCTCTACCCCGGAGAGATACTTTTCGACCACTTTGAGTTCTCGTTTAACCCGTTTGGCACCGATATAGACCGAACCCAATACTAATAACAGCGAAATCACAAAAAGAGAGAGATGAAATGCGGTGTTTTGAAACTCTTTCGGGACAATCACCGTTGCCAAAATATACAGCGAGGTGACAAAAATAAAAATCGTAATCAGCCTGGCAACAACATATTGGGTGAGTGACGGTCTAGTATACAAAGTTATGACTGCTCATGCTCATATTCTCGTACTTTTGCCTTGAGGGTTCTGATTTTATGAGCATAGATATCAAGCTCCTCTTGAATCTCCCCGATCTGCCACTCATCATCTGCCCACTCTAAATCTTCTTTCTTCGTACGATAAGCAGCCAATAAATTATCAATTTCCGCTTTGGTTTTCTCTAAATCGAATTTCGGTTGTATTTCATTGTCAATCATTATAAATCCTTTCCTTCGCTTATTGTATCAATAATCGAACCTTTCTAGTATCTTAACAAATATTTTATAAAGATTTTCTACTTCTTGGATAGAAGTGCGTTCATTTATCGCGTGGATTCGATCATTGATGACACCAAACTCAACTACCTCGATACCATACGGGGCAATATGCCGCCCGTCACTGGTTCCTCCCGCCGTAGAAAGCTTGGTCTCAACCCCCGTTACCTCTCTGATCGCATCACGCAATTGATTGACGATTTGTGAGTTATGATTGGTCACAAAGGGGAAAGAACCCTGCTGCAAAAGTAACTCATAATCAAGCCCCTCAAAGACTTTTGCGATATAGGCTTCCACACTCTCTTTAGTCGTTTTGGTTGAGTTTCGGACATTGAACATCATACGTAGCTCATGCGGGGTGACATTGGTCACCTCCATACCGGCACGGATATCGGTAATGACCATCTTGCTTGGAGCAAAATCCGCATCACCCTCATCCAGATTGTGTCCGGCGATATAACCCAAAATTGACGCAATATCATGTATCGGATTGATCGCCTTTTCGGGATAGGCGGCGTGTCCCTGTTTTCCTTTGAGCGTCAGGTATCCGTTGATCGATCCCCGCCGTCCGATTTTGATCGTATCACCGAACCGCTCTTCGCAGGTCGGTTCGGCGATAATGCAGTAGTCCGGCAAGAGATTGATCTGCTCCAGATGTTTCAATACGATCTGTGTCCCATAGGTTCCGTCACCCTCTTCATCCGAAGTCAGCAATAAGGAAATCCGTCCTTTGGGCTGCTCCATATCTCGTACTGCCTGCACAAAGGCGGCTACGCCGCTTTTCATATCTTGAGTCCCGCGGGCATAGATATAGCCTTCATCAATCATCGGCACAAAGGGATTGGTCTCCCATCCTTTTCCTGCCGGTACCACATCCACATGCCCGGCAAAACAGAGATGACTCCCTTTCGAAAACTGTTTGGTCAAAAAGAGATTTTTCACTCCCCCTTCATTGACCCATGTTGCTTCAAAATCAGCTAAATAGTTTTCGATATAGCTCAAAAGCCCCGCATCATCCGGCGTAACCGATTCGGCACTGAGCAATTTTAAAAAGAGATCTATCACATCTAATCGTTTTTCCATAAAATTCATTAACCTTAGTAGATATTTGTTGCAACCATACCAAATATTTGTAAAGTTTCGGCTTTAGCCCTTTTATTTAAGGCTTTCATGATTAATCCTTTCTGCATAAGTAGGTGACCAATATGTGATTTATATTGGTCACCTACTTAGATTGAATCAGACTAATTATAACGTATTTTGGGTGTTTGTGAGAAAATTGTGGAAGAAATATAGGTTGGGATGATTTGCACTTTTTTAGGAATCGGAGACTTTAGTCCCGCAAAAAAACATTGAGCGAGACTGAAGCCATCGGTTCCTAACGGTAAATTGCAATTACCCTCGAACAACTTCTCCGCGATACGAAACAATCCCGCCGGAGTGATTGATGACATTTTTCATGCCGTTGTGTTTCAAAATCATCTGAACCTGTCCGCTTCGATTATCGGTTCGGCAAGTCAGGATAACCGTTTTGTCTTTATAGGTCTCTAAAAAATTCGATGCCCAAGATTGGAACATGGAAGTCGGTTTGAGCATATCGACACCTTTGATATGTCCTCTGTCATACTCCATCTGTTCCCGTACATCTACCAAAAGAAAGTCCACGTTACCCGCCGCTCTCTCTTTGAGAAGAGCCTCTAACTCATTAGAATTAATCAGAGGCTTTTGTAACAATTCATGCATTATTATTCAGTTCCTTTGTAAAGTTTTATGGCTTATTATACATAAAACTTATTATGATAGCTCTTAACCTGAGTTCGACGGGATATCTTTCAGCAAGATTAACTGTGGGCTTTCACAAACTCCGGCGTACAGAAAATACCGCAGTGACACTTCCCTTCATTGGGTACTTCGTCATTGATTGCTTGCGGACATGGGCAGATTCGATCATCGACACTTTTATATTTCCCCGGTTTGTTCTCATCTGGCTCTACCATATAACATGGGCAGAAACGTTTTCCATATAGAAGTTTATGTCGTGCCAGTCCCAGTTGAACTCCTTCTACTATATCATGCATCGGACGGTATTCCCATCCAAACTGCTGACACACTTTGTCTGTAAATGTCCGGGTCTTCTCTAACTCATGTAAAAATTCAGCTGAACTCATGTCTAATTGCTGTAGCATAATTCGGACTCCTTTTATCTTATTTGACCATATAACCTGAGTCGTCGAACTCAGGTATATAGTATCTTAAACTCTTTTAATATATAATTTCAACACCTAAAATCATGAAAAATAAAGGCTATAGTGTGACTATTGATAACAAAGTATTAAAAAATCTCGAAAAATTGTCGATGCTAACCATCGATGAGAGTAAAAAAGAGGAACTAGCCAGCCAATTGACCGAGATTTTAGAATATGTTGAAAACCTAAAAGAGCTGAATACCTCGGGGCTGGATGCTGCCTTCTCGACATTAGCCGGCGGAACCCCGATGCGTGAAGATATCCCACACCGAAATCCTGAAATCGCCCGCCATATCTTCAACCATGCTCCTCATACCGAGGATGATTTCTTTATTGTTCCTAAGATTATAGAGTAATTTAATACTTTAATGTTAAAATAAACTTATAAACTTCAATATATTTTATAAGGACTATTTTAATATGCCCATCGATATCCGAAAACTACTCAAAAGCGTCGTCTCGCACGGGGCTTCTGACCTCCACCTCGTCAGCCGATCCGAACCGCAAATCCGAATAGACGGAACCCTCAAACCGGTCAATCTCCCTGTGTTAACCGGTAAAGATATCGAGGAGATGACTTATGCACTCCTCACCGAAAAGCAGAAAAAAGCATTTGAAGAGCAACTCGAACTCGACTTCTCCCTGATGTTGCCGGGAATCGGACGGTTTCGAGCCAACTACTATAAGACCTTGGGGCATGTCGCCGCGGCTTTTAGGATTATTCCAACTGAGATTCCCTCTCTGGATGATCTCAATGCACCGAAGATATACAAAGCACTGGTCAAACGCGAAAAGGGTCTCATCCTCGTCACCGGACCGACCGGATCGGGTAAATCAACCACCCTTGCCGCACTGCTCAATGAGATTAATTTAACGGAACACAAACATGTCATTACCATAGAAGATCCCGTCGAGTTTATCCATGAAAACAAAAGATCGGTCTTCTCTCATCGGGAACTCGGTACCGATACCAAAAGTTTCGCCCGATCGCTCAAATACGCCATGCGGCAAGACCCGGACATCATTCTCATCGGGGAGATGCGGGACAAAGAGACCATCGAAGCGGCTCTCACCGCAGCCGAGACGGGTCACCTTGTTTTTGCGACACTTCATACCAATTCGGCACCGGGAACCATCAACCGGATTATCGATGTCTTTGACGGAAATGAACAGGGGCAGATTAGAGCCATGATCTCAACCTCCCTTGTGGCGGTCATCTCCCAAATGCTTTTGCCCAAAAAGGAAGGCGGACGGGTCGCCGTACCGGAAATCTTGATCAGTAACCACGCCATCGCCAACCTCATTCGTGAAGATAAGGTTCATCAGATATACTCTCAAATGCAACTGGGTCAAGGAGCCACCGGAATGCAGACGCAAACCCAAGTACTCCAACGGCTGGTCAAAAGCGGTGTCATCGAAAAAGAGACCGCGATCCAATACGCCAACAAGCCGGATGAACTCAAATCAACGCTCAACATTAGGTAGATTATGTATATTTCACTGATACTGTTTCTCATTTTTGCGGCTGTTTTTTTAACCTTTCCTCAGATCGATATCGCAGCGACCTCCCTTTTCTGGGACGGTCACCGGTTTATATTTGCCGACAATCCCATTATCCAAGCGGTTTACTATCATGTCAATCTCATGACCCCGATTTTGATCATCGGATTGCTGGTAGCTATCGGATATCAGTATTTCAGCAAAAAAGAGTTCAAGTATGCCAATAAGAAAAACCCAGCCTACTTCCTTCTAGTCGGTATCATCGGTTCTGCGATACTGGTCAATGCCGTATTTAAAGACCACTGGGGTAGAGCCAGACCCCACCAAACCGTCGTCTTTGGCGGAGACAAAGCTTTCACTCCACCCCTCATCCCAACCAACCAATGCGATAAAAACTGCTCCTTCAGCTGCGGACACGCTTCGTTTGGTTTTATGTTTATCGCCTTATGGTTTCTATTCCGAAGACGATGGCTTTTTTGGGGAGCGATTACTTATGGCGGATTGATCGGACTGGTTCGCATCATGCAGGGAGGTCACTTTCTCAGCGATGTGATCTTCTCGTTGTTTGTGATGTATTGGACGGCGTATTGGCTTTATCGGGTGATGTATGGGGAGATAAAGCTAAATTGATTTTTGGATTTTTTTGTGGCATCTCTTATGAGATGCTATGTATAAGATTCCACCTGAGGATGGGTGAAAGCAGTTAGATTAATCAAAATTTATCACTACACAAATCATCTAAATAACCGTTAATATTCCTTAATTCCATTGCACTCA
>JACXUN010000021.1 GCA_014763905.1 Campylobacterales bacterium | reverse complement strand
CTTCTCTACTGGAATCCCGTCATCGGTGATAACCAGTACCGATTTTTCGGTTGATGTTCGCAGCATATCGCGTACTTTACTCTGGATCGCCCATACTTTAACCGGTTGGTTATCGATATAGACCTCTCCGGCATTATCGATATAGACCCGAATCACTTTGGAGTCAGCTTTGCTTGCCGAAGCCGCTGAAGGTCTATTGATATCCAGTTTCATATCTTTGACGAATGTGGTGGTAACCATAAAGAAGATAAGGAGGATAAATACCATATCAATCAATGGCGAAACATCCACATTATCTACACTTTGTCTCTTAGCTCTACTGAATCTCATCCTCTTCCTTTGTACATATTATGTCGGCAATCTGCTCAAACTCCAGAGCAAAACTGTCCTCTTTTCGATCAAGAATCTTTCCTAAAATAAGCCCCGGTACGGCAACCACCAACCCCAACTCCGTGGTAAAAAGAGCTTTGGAAATACCGCCTGAGATACTGGTTCCTTGGGAAAACATGGAACTAGACTGTAACGCATCGAAGGTCTCAATCATCCCCATAACAGTTCCAAGCAGTCCAATTAACGGAGCCAATACCACGATGGTTTTAACCATTGTTGAGTATTTCCCTATAGTAATGATATAAGGAAAGAGTGCATCATGAATATAGTCACGGCACTTCATGTTAACTCGCTTTGCTTCCTCAGCAGCAACCAGTGCATCGGCAATGGCATAGTCCAGCATTCCTCTCATTTTCTGTTTTTCACCTCGATTGACGTGCTTGTCAATCTGCCGTCGAACGTTTCCCAGTGTTCCTCTTTGGAGTACTAAGTAGCGATAACCCAGCCCATACCAGAGTAGCAAGTTGAGTACAAAAAGCACCCACATCACTGACCCTCCGGCATTCATAAACCCGACAAAGAGGTCAAGATAACTACTTATTGCATAGTACTCATTCATTTTGTGCTGTGCTTTTGAAAGATATTGACGATATGAAGTGCACTATGCTCCATAGAGTCTTTGATATTTTGTGCCCAACCAGAGAGCATGTTTCCTATTAACAGAAGCGGAATCGCCACAATAAGACCGAATTCCGTAGTAACCAATGCTTCTGAGATACCGCCAGAAAGAAGTTTCGGATCACCGGTACCGTACTCGGTAATCACATCAAACGTCGCGATCATACCCGTAACGGTTCCCAAAAGTCCAAGGAGTGGAGCTACGGCAGCGATAACCAATACGAAGTTACCAAAACGGTCAATCTTACTCTGCTCATTCAAGATGTTTTCCATAATGATATCTTCGATATGCTCTCGTCCTCTTCTAATATTTCTCAATGTTGCCTTGATTACCCGTGCGGTTGAACCGTCGAAGTTTTTGATCGCATCCAGTGCTGAATCTCCTTCACCGTTTTTAACTTTTTCTACCACAATACCGGTGATCTTATCCACACTTGAACCAGCACCCAAAAGAACAAAAACACGAACCAACAGCAGCAGTAGACCAAACGCACCCAATGCAAGAATTACATATCCGATTACCCCACCTGCTTTGAGTGTATCATCCATTGTCTTCTCTTTTTGATACTCTACCTCTTTGTCGAGGTTCTCATAGACGAAGATATTCAGATCGGGTCGCATCTCTTTAGCAAAAAGCGCCTTGGCATCATCCGCCGAGCCTACTGCATTCCAGAGTTTATACTCACCGTTTCCAGCCGGGGCTAAAGCTCCGGCTGCCTCTTGTGCGATACCGTATGCTGCGATATTTCCTACCTTGACGATATCTCCTTGGGCGATTGAACCGTTCGGGAGATAAAACTTCCCTTTTTTAGTCTGAATCGAAGAGAGTTTCGTATAAAGGGCCAAGGCATCGCTAAACGCTTGCTCCATTCTTTGGATATCGGTTGTTTGGTTGCTCTCATCCATCGCTATACCGTAAGTTTCAAGGGTCGATTTGGCCTGAATCACGACCGAACCGGTGATCTCGGCATTATCCTTTTTGTCATCGATTTTCTCTTTGATCTTGGCAAGCTGCTCTTGTTTGGCTTTGAGCGTTTCACTGAGATTGAGGTACGCATCTTGTGATGTTTTGGCTTTGGCTTTGGCTTTGGCAAGGTCAGCTGCTTGTTGAGCCTTCTCTTTGGTTAATCGGCTTTGGAGTTCTGCTTTTTGGGCTTTGAGGAAAGTGTACTCTTTATTGTATGCATCGCTCAGCTCATCGGCAAAGAGTACCGTACTGCTCAAAAGTAGAACCATTAGTGTCGTATAAAATTTTCTCATTATTTACTCTCCGTTAAAACTAAAGCATTAGGCAGGGAGAAGTACCCTGTACGAATCTGTTTTTGCAACGCATCAAATAGTGCCACGATCTTTTTGCGGTCTGCTTCATTAGTTGCCACTTTGTAGCTGTAACCATTTTTGTCTTTTTGCAGATATCCTACCTGATCATCTGGTGTCGCAAAGTAGAGCATCACGGAACCAAGCTTTGCAATTTTTGCAAGTTTAGTTTCACCGTCTACGGTAATATCTTGTTTAAACAATCCAATCTCTTTGGTCAATCGAACTTGATCATCATAGCTTGCCCAGATCAAAGAGAGAGCTTTCTCTTCGGTAATATCACCGTTATTAAGTTCTGTTCTCAACTTGGCAATATCGGCTAGCCGCTGCTCTTTTTTGAACGGTATACCGCTCTTGACCGAACTCTCTAACGCATCCAATGCACTCAACAAAAGCGGTGCAATACTATCATTCTTATTGGAGAGTTCTGTGAGCTTTTGGTTGGCATCTTTGATCTCTGCATCTACCATTTTGATAGCGGTCTCTTGCCGATTGATCTGTGCCTCATTATCGGTACTCTGCATCGTATACGATTTGAGTTCGGCTTTGTACGCCTCTTTGTTATCATCGATCTGACTGTAGAGCGACTCCACATCGGCTCTGAGCTTCATGATCGAATTGACAATGCTGTCATTGTCGGCATGAAGGGCGGTCGTTCCCAATACGACCCCACAAACCACGGTGCTAAGCAGTGCTTTTTTGTATGGTATAAACATGTACGCTCCTTTTTTACTGACTGTTATTTTTACTTACTGTTATTGGTTCCGGCATCAAACTTCTGTTCAATCTCTGTTGCCGAACCGCCTGAACTGTCGTTGGTGAACTTCGCATCACTGCTGCTTCCATTTAAGGTAACCCCTTCAAAGGTCGTATTGGCAACATCCGCCACACCCAGTGAATGAATCGCACCGGCTCCGTTGGTGTTGTTGTCGGTTATCGTACCGTTAAGGAAGTGACCGCCGATACCATCTTTTTTGAAGAAGATTCCCCCCTCTTTGTGCGACGCATCTTGGATAATGGTAAATCCGTCAAAAGTCGCATAGGTATCACCTGACATTTCGATTCCAGCATTCCCGGAATTTTTGTCAGTTTGGTGAATATCAAGATCGGTAACCGTTCCGGCATATCCGTCATCGATATCGAATTGGTCATCGGTACACTCTCGTACTTTAATATGGCTCAGATTAACCGTACCACCCCAAATCTCGATACAGTCATCATCTGATTTCTCTATGGTAATATTTTCGATGGTGGTTCCAGACCCGACACCGATAAGGCTAAGTCCGTTGATCTCTTTGTCCTGAGCCATCGTGATACCGGAGTTCAAGATTTTGACATATTGAAGTGTCCCAGAGTTATCTGTCGGATCTGATTTACCCGGTGCATAAGCGGTGTTAACCTCATACGCTTTGGTCTGATCATTTCCGGCATTTCCGATAATGGTGAGTCCACCCCATTGACCGACAGCAGAAGCTTTATTGTTCAACGCTTTTTCCGAAGTAAAGATAATCGGATCACTCTTAGTTCCCTCAGCAATAATCTTTCCACCTGCTTCAACAATCATATAAGAGGTCGCACTTCCGGTTCCGTCTTTTCCGGCGATCGTCGTTCCGGCTTGAATAGTAAGTGTTGCACCGCTTTGAACCACAACCAATCCGTCTAAAATCCAATCTTTGTCACTGGTTAGGGTTCTATCGGTACCGATATTTCCGCTGATCGTCTCTTGCTTTTTTGGTCCATCAACACTGTTTTTGGTACCTTTGTCAAATTTTCCTTGAAGCTCCGTTGCCGAACCGCCTGTCGAATCATTGGTAAATTTCGCATCACTGCTGGTTCCGCCCAGTGTAATATTCTCAAACGTGGTATTGGCAATATCAGCCGTACCGAGTGAATGGATAGTTCCCGCTCCATCACTAGAGTTATCCGTGATCGTACCATTGAGGAAGTGACCGCCGATACCGTCTTTTTTGAAGAAGATTCCACCCTCTTTGTGCGACGCATCTTGGATAATCGTAAATCCGTCAAACGTTGCATACGTATCACCCGACATCTCAATCCCGGCATTTCCTGAGTTTTCTGAAGTTTGATGGATATCGAGGTTTCTAACGGTTCCGGCATATCCATCATCGATGTCAAACTGGTCATCCGTACACTCTCTAACTTTTACATCGGTTAGATCCACCGTACCACCCCAAATCTCGATACAGTCATCATCTGATTTCTCTACGGTAATATTTTCGATGGTGGTTCCAGACCCGACACCGATAAGGCTAAGTCCGTTGATCTCTTTGTCCTGAGCCATCGTGATACCGGAATTAAGAATCGAAACATACTTCAGTACCCCTGAGTTATCGGCTAGATTGGTATCTCCCGGTTCATACGCACTGTTGACCTCATACGCATCGGTTTGATCATTTCCGGCATTACCGATAATGGCGAGTCCACCCCACTGTCCGACCGCATCTTCGTCTCCTTGTACATATGCTTTTTCTGAGGTAAAGATAATCGGGAAGCTTTCGTTCCCATCAGCAATGATCTGTGAACCTTTATCAACGATCATATAAGAGGTCGCACTTCCGGTTCCGTCTTTTCCGGCTACTACCGTCCCCGGTTCTACGGTGAGTTTCGCACCATTCTCTACCGTCACCAGTCCATCGAGTACCCAAATTTTGTTGGATGTCAAAGTTTTATCCGAGGTAATGGTTCCGGAGAGGGTTTGAGTCGCTCGGGCATTGGCTTCACCGGCATCAAATTTATCCTGAAGAGCCATAGCCGAACCGCCCTCAGTCGCATCGATGAAGCGGGCATCGGTACTGGAACCGACTAACTTCACATTTTCAAAGGTGGTATTGTCCACATCTGCCTCACCTTGTGAGTAGATGGCACCATATCCATTCTGGCTGTTGTCTCGAACAATACCGTTTTTGAAGTGACCACCAATACCGTCTTTTTTGAAGAAGATTCCCCCCTCTTTAACTGAAGCATCTTGGATAATGGTAAATCCATCAAAAGTTGCATAGGTATCACCTGACATCTCGATTCCGGCATTACCAGAGTTGGTTGCGGTTTGATGGATATCCAGATTGGTAACCGTTCCCGCATATCCATCATCGATATCAAATTGATCATCGGTACACTCACGTACTTTGATATGGCTCAGATTCACCGTACCGCCCCAGATTTCGATACAGTCATCATCTGATTTCTCTACGGTAATGTTTTTGATGGTGGTTCCGCTACCGACACCCACCAAGCTAAGACCGTTGATCTCTTTATCTTGCTCCATCGTGATACCGGAGTTGAGGATTTTTACATAGTTAAGTACTCCTGAATTATCTTCTAGGTCACTACTATCAGGAACAAAAGCAGTATTAACTTCGTATGGTTGGACTTGATCATTGGCTGCTTTACCAATAATGACAAGTCCACCCCACTGACCCACTGCTGCTTCAGAACCGTTGACCGCTTTTTCAGAAGTGAAAACAATCGGACTAGCTTCCGTTCCCTCTGCCATGATCTTCGCTCCCTTATCGATAATCATATACGAGGTAGCCGACCCAGTTCCGTCTTTTCCGGCGATAACCGTTCCCGGTTCGATGGTCAATGTCGCACCCTTTGTTACGACGACTAGTCCATCAATGACCCATATTTTATCGGCTGTTAAAGTGGTGTCACTGGTAATATTTCCGGTGAGAATCTCTTTTTTGGTATTACCTTGGAGGTGATACTTCGCATTATCGGCACTGACGATATCCGCTGGGGCGATACCCGCAATGTCTGCCAAATCTTCGATACTGTCATCAAAGCTGTGCGTAGCCTTATATTTGCTCGCATACCTACTCACATCAATTCCGTTACTTGGATTGCCATCACTGTCCAAAGTTTGAAGGAGTTGAGCCAGTTTAATGGTTTTTGGTCCCTCTAAGCCCTCTTCATCAACCAGATAGTTAATCTTGACCTGCTGACCACTTCCACCCAGTTCATCTGCCGTAATTTCCCCTAACAACATCTCCCCAAGTTTGAACGTTGCCGGCATCGTAGTACACTCAAACTTACCGGATACATCCGTTACGCCTCTTGCTCCATCAGCACAACTGTAGTTAAGTCCCTTAACCGCAGAGTCCATAAGATACCCTACAGTTGTGGTAACCGCATTTGGGTCATAATTATAAATATAAACCTGATTTGGTGAGGTTTTGTCCTGATCCACACAGCCACTCATGGCTAAGGCACTTAATAAGAGGGTGCCTAACGCTTTTTTGGTTGTTAACATTCTTTACTCCAATGCAAAAGTTTGCACTATAATATATATAAATGGTAACGATAAAGTAACATATTGGTTACATTTTGGTTACATATAGGAGAAGTAGAGAGGAAATGTTTCTTAAGTTATCAGATAAAAACAATGAAATATTTTAGAATATTTTTATTTATTAGAATTGATTTTCTGTTTGAGTATGAAGGTGACAATATAAACCTACTGAATAGTTTGAGACTATTCAGTAGTAAAGCATTTAATGATTATTTAAACCATCCTCTAAGTCCATCAATTGTGTCTTGTTTATCACCGGTAATTTTATACTCGTTGGCTCCTTCTAAAACCACGTTGTCAAAAGTAGTGTTGTCAGCATCATAAACACCTTTTGAGTTAATCGCTCCATACTTATTGTCAGTTGCACTTTTTACGGTTACATTCTTGAAGTGACCACCGATTCCATCTTTCTTAAAGAAGATACCACCCTCTTTAGCTGATGCTTCTTGATCAATATATACACCGTCAAATGTCGCCGCAGTGTCTCCAGACATCTCTATAGCGGCATTACCAGAGTTGGTAGCTACTTGTTTGATATCTAGGTTGGTAACGGTTCCGCTAAATCCATCGTCGATATCGAATTGGTCATCGGTACACTCTCTGGTCGTGATATTGCTAAGGTTCACCGTACCACCCCAGATTTCGATACAGTCGTCATCTGATCTCTCAACAGTAATATCTTCGATAGTGGTTCCTGAACCAACTGCTATAAAGCTAAGACCGTTAATCTCTTTATCTTGTTGCATTGTGATACCAGAGTTAAGGACTTTGATGTGCTTTAATACACCAGAGTTATCGTTAGCAACCGAATCAGCTACATCTACAGACTTATACTTTTCATTAACTTCATATGGCTGAACTTGATCATTAGTCGCTTTACCGATAATGGTCACACCACCCCATTGACCTACCGCTTCAGCTTTACCGTCTACTGCTTTTTCAGATGTGAAAACGATTGGCTCGGTAGATGTACCTTTAGCCATGATTTTTGCACCGGCTTCAACGATCAGATAAGAGGTCGCAGCACCTGTACCATCTTTACCGGCGATTGTTGTTCCGGCATCGATAGTTAGTGTCGCACCACTCTTAACTACAACTAAACCATCTAGTACCCATGTTGTATCATTGGTCCAATTAGTATCTTCCGCAATGTTACCCCTTACCGTCTTTCTTTTTTCCGGAGCTACCGGTGAACCTGTATTATCTGCACCCGTTACATTGGTTGCACCGGTTGCATTGATTGTAGTTTTTAATGCATCAGCTTGTTTTACCGGAGCAATAGTTGCCGAGTCTTCTTCTGCTGGCGTAGTAGTATTAGTATTAGTAGAAGTAGTAGGAGTAGAACCTCCGCCGCCACATCCTGTAAGTACCAAAGCTGCTGCTGCAGCCAATGAGAGTAGAGAGTGTTTTGTCATCTTTAGTTTCCTTTATAATTTTTAAGATACTGAAACTTTAACCAAGAGTAGTAACAAACCCATCACAAAATGGCTACAATTTGATTACATCGATATTGCTTTTTCGTTACTTTTTTACACTATAATAACCGTTAGCAAAAAATAAAAAGTTAAAACTACAGCATTATGGTTGTAGTTACAGGAGCGATTTATATGATCAATGTACAAAAGGCGATGGTAAGTAAATATCCAAAACTCGGAGCCATGCCTAAACCTATCCTCTCTCCCCTATTTGGTGCGATCAAAAGGGTGATTCACCAAAATGATATCAACACCTTTTTGGCAGAGCAGGAGCAGGCTGGACCTTTTGCTTTTGTCGAAGCGGTTTTGGATTACTTTCAGTTCTCTTATAAGTTTTCAAGCAATCAGATAGAGAATATCCCCTCTTCGGGTCGGGTCGTGATTATCGCCAACCATCCGCTAGGAGCGTTGGATGCCCTCTCGCTGATCCATCTGGTCAAGCGGGTTCGCAGTGATATCAAAGTAGTTGCCAATGATGTATTGGGCAAAATCGATCAGCTCAAACCGATTTTGGTTGGAGTCGATGCCTTTGGAGAACATATCTCCAAAGCCTCTATCAAACAGATACACCAATCGCTTCAGAATGAAGAGGCATTGATAATCTTCCCGTCGGGCGAAGTCTCCCGAGCCAGACCCAACGGGGTCAAAGATACCAAATGGCACCGAGGATTTTTAAACTTTGCGTTGAAAAACAATGCCCCGATCCTGCCGATCCATATCCATGCCAAAAACTCAACGCTCTTTTATACCATCTCCTCAATCAATAAGCAGCTCTCGGCGATTCTCTTGCCGCATGAGATGTTCAAAAAGCGAAATGGTTCATTGGAGTTTACCATCGGTGAGAGCATCCCATATAAGAGTTTCTATAACAATCCATTGGATGAAAAGACGCAGATCAAACTCTTTAAACGGCATCTCTATCGTATCGCCAAAGGCAAAAAACCGATCTTTGCGACCCAAAAGTGTATCGCCCACCCCGAAGATCGCAAAGCGATCAAACAAGAGTTGCAGCAGTCACAACTCCTCGGAGAGACTAGTGACGGGAAAAAAATCTATCTCTATGAGTATGAGAAAGGATCGATCGTCCTGCAAGAGATCAGCCGATTACGTGAGTATACTTTCCGAAAGGTCGAAGAGGGAACTGGTAAAAAAAGGGACAAAGATGACTATGACTACTACTACAAACATATCATCTTATGGGACGATGCCGATTTAGAGATCGCCGGAGCCTATCGTATCGCCGAAAGTAACTTTGTCTATCCGCACTATGGGATGGAGGGATTTTATACCGATTCACTCTTCAACTATGATGCCGATTTCACGCCGTATCTTCACAACTCGATTGAGCTAGGACGAAGCTTTGTCCAGCCGAAATACTGGGGAAGCCGAGCCTTGGATTATCTCTGGCAGGGAATCGGAGCCTATCTCTATGAAAATCCGCATATCCGATATATGTTCGGAGCGGTAACCCTGAGTGCCTCTTTGCCAAAGAGTGCTCAGGAGTTGATCCTCTACTATTATGACAAATATTACGGTAGCAAACACGAACTGCTTCATCCAAAAAACAAGTTTGTCTTTGCCAAAAGTGCTCTCGATGAGCTGGAAGATATTTTTGACGGCAATGATGCCGCCAAAGATTTTAGAGTTCTCAAAGAGCAACTCAGCTATTACGGTGCTACCGTACCGACACTCTATAAGCAGTATACCGAACTGTGTGAAGAGGGTGGCATCTCCTTTATGGGATACAATATCGATACCGAATTCGGTGACTGTATCGACAGCTTCATCCTCGTCGAGATCGATAAGATCAAAGAGAAAAAACGAGACCGTTATATCAGAGGGGTAGACGCGTAAGCGTTACCCATAAACATTGATCAGAACATCAATCGTCAATGCTTTTGAAACCTAACTAAATAAAATAAGAACTAAGTATACTATTTTGAATTATAATTTTTAAATAATCTTCTTTTGTAGAACTGTATTAAATAGGTAGACGCTTCAACGTTACCGTTTTGTTATCCTTTTTTCTTATAATTCGGATAGCTCTTAGGTTTTGAGAGTGTAGAAGTTGACACTTAAACTACCTTTACACAAACAAGATTTCTTTGATCCAATCTTCACGGATGTCTCCTCTACTACTCGATACTGCACTCTCCCTCTACCCAATTCACCTAAGAGCATAGTATCAAACTGAGGTTGTTACCACTTTGTAACTATTTTCTTATTCTTTTGTTACTGATTTGTTATACCATTCTCTCACTGAAGTAGGGTATATAACACTGAATCTGAAGGACCACTATGACTAAGGTAATCAATCGATATCATGATACGCATCTCATTGAGATGGCAAAACACCGATTAATGTTAGAAGAGTTTTTCATCAAAAAGTCAAACCTCAATGTTCGAGATGAAGAAGGACACAATGCCCTCTACTGGGCAATCAAATATCGCAACCGACACAATGTCTCCTTGCTCCTTAAATACGATTATCTTTAATGGTCGGATATGATACCCATGCTCTTTTCCATG
Source organism: Campylobacterales bacterium (assembly GCA_014763905.1). Taxonomy (GTDB): domain Bacteria; phylum Campylobacterota; class Campylobacteria; order Campylobacterales; family Sulfurovaceae; genus UBA1140. Next base: position 745 of record JACXUN010000021.1, on the reverse strand, counting down.
CTATCGCCTGTAACGACTACGAGACCTTTTCTCATCTGCTGGATCAAGAGGTGGTCGGACTGGATATTCGTGACAGTGCCGGTATTACTCTGTTGATGCGGGCTATTCAGATGGAGTCGGTCGCAATGGTTCGATATCTCATCAATCACGGAGCCAATCTCTATATACCTGAGTTCGACGGGATATCATAGTCACAGCTTTACGAGGTTTTTCATAGGTAAGGCAGATTTTTATGCATTCCCACTCAGGAGAGTGGGAACGAGATGAAATGTTTATTCTATAAATAATGTGTCCCATAATTCTTCTAACCTTTTTGCCATATGATAAGCTAGAAGGGGAGGTACCGCATTTCCTATTACACGATACGCACCTGAAGCCGATAAACTATAAGGCATACCTCTAGGAACTTTTCTAACAAACTCGTAGTCATCTGGAAATGTTTGCAACCTAGCACACTCTCTCACAGTTAATCTTCTTTCTATTGTTGAATTAAGTTCATTTATGTACTTTCCACCATGTTCTAAACTCAATCTTCTGAATTCAATATTACCATGATGCTCTGCTCTAATCGTTGGTCCAATATGATCAAGTTTTATTTCCACGTTTCCTTGATACCCTTTACAAAATTTTGCTTTCGAATATGCTTGTTGTGCTAAATCTGCTTTTTCTTCTTCTGGTTCTAATAATCCTTCAAATGCTTGACGGCATGTAGAGTAAGGCAATAATTTTTCATTCTCATCTAACA
>JACXUN010000209.1 GCA_014763905.1 Campylobacterales bacterium | reverse complement strand
AAAAACTATTAAGTTTTCTAAGTCTTGGGAGAGGCTTGAATATTCTGTGAACCTTGTCATTAATCGTTATAATCGTCAACTACTTTGAGATGCACGACCTTACATTTTTAATTAACCATTACGTAGGGTCGATTTATCGACCAAAAAAATAGAGAAAGCATCCAATGAATATACTCAAAAAACTCTTTCCTCCCAAACAAACACCCATCGAAACCACCCTCACTATCACCTCCAAAAACGGCTTCCATCTCCGCCCCATTGCCGAATTTGCCAATAAGACCAAAGCGTTTCAATCTACCATTACAATCATCGGTAAAAACCAAGAGGTCTCCGCCACTCAAGTCCCAAAAATTCTCGCTCTGGCATTGGAAAAAGATGAAAGTTTTATCCTCAAATGTATCGGAAACGATGCCCAACAAGCCAATGAATATCTAACAAATTTTTTTGAACAGTTGATGCATGATGATCTGGAAGTCAAAATGGTTGAACAAGAAGCAGATCACTATGAAGCCAAGGCTCTGCATGGAACAACCATCGCCAAAGGTATCGCAATAGGTACAGTGATTGAATATTTTAAAACCGTTAAGCACTCTTCAGAAGCCCCATGCACATTTGATGAAGCATTAAACCTCACAGCCCAAGATTTAGACCAACTCTATAAAGAAAATCAAACAAACCAAGAAGCCCAAATCTTTTTAGCCCAAAAAGCCCTACTTGACTCAGATCTTTTTCAAAAGCATTTTGACCAGATTGATGAAGAGATTCAAAAGTTAAAAGGTACACCATTTGAATCACGTATTGCCGACTACCAAGACCTACAAAAACGTATCCACTCTCACATGGGCATCAACAGCGAATTCAAACTGCCGGCAGATGTCGATACTATTATCATTGCCAATGAGCTTTTACCCAGTGAGGTCGAAGAGCTAAGTAAACTATCCCGTATCAAAGGCGTAATACTGCGTCAAGGTTCCAGTACCTCTCATGCTGCCATTTTACTACGTGCCTTTAAGATTCCGACTCTGATATGTCACGAAAAGATAATCGCATCAGGAGAGTACTACAGCTCTATCTTAGATACTATTTCCGGACAATTTATCAATCTCCCCACACAGAGTGATTTTGAAAAAGCCAAGCAAAAAGCACACCAATTTAAAACTGAACAAAAAACCAGCTATACCAAACGCTTTGAACCGACCATAACCAAAGATGGCAAATCCATTAACGTGTTTGCCAATATTACGGATATCAACTCGGCAAAAAAAGCCAAAGAACAAGGAGCCGACGGCGTAGGACTGCTTAGAACCGAATTTCTTTTTACCGAAATCAAACCCACTTTGGAACAGCAAACCCAAGCCTATCAATCTATTCTCGAACTGTTTGATGATGTCACCATCCGCACCCTCGATATCGGCGGCGACAAATCCTTACCATACATTCATATAGAAAAAGAAGACAACCCCTTCTTAGGCATTCGCGGCATTCGCTTCTCCCTCCAAGAACAGACCCTTTTCAGAGAACAGTTGCTAGCCGTAGGGTTGGCTTCAGCCAACATCCCAAACAAAAAAATCAAAATCATGTTCCCCATGGTCTCTACCCCCGAAGAGTTCACCCAAGCCAAAAATATCACGTTAGAGGTTGCCAAAGAGCATAACCTCTCTGTAGAAAATATCCAATTCGGCATTATGCTAGAAGTCCCAAGCGTCATCTTTGCCCTACCGGAATTTGATGCACTAGTTGACTTCTACTCCATCGGTACCAACGATCTCACCCAATACCTCTTTGCCATAGAGCGAACCCATCCGACACTCAGTATCGATCCGGTTTCACCGATTCTACTCACTGCCCTGAAGCAGATCATGACCACTGCTAAAAAACCGATCAGTATCTGCGGCGAACTCGCAGGCATCGAAAGCGTCACCCAAACACTCATCGAGATGGGCTACACCACCCTATCCGTATCTGCCAATCTCATTCCATCGCTTAAGGAGCGTATCCGCCATGTTTAGTCTCTTACAAAAAGTGGGCAAAGCCCTCATGACCCCGATAGCCGTACTGCCGATTGCGGCGATCTTACTTCGTTTAGGATTTGGAGACATTCCCTATCTCAACGGTGAAGTAGCCAATATCATGAAAGTAGCGGGAGAGTCGATCTTCTCCAACCTTGATCTCCTCTTCGCGATCGGGATTGCCTTTGGATTGGCAAAAAACAGTGACGGAGCTGCCGCCCTCTCAGCTGGAGTCGGAATCCTCATCGCCAAAGCGGTCTACCTCCAAATCGACCCTGATCTCAATATGGGAGTCTTTATCGGAATCATTATCGGGGTATTGGCGGGGGTTTTCTATAACCGTTTCTATACCATTAAACTGCCTGAATACCTCGGATTTTTCGCCGGCAAACGGTTTGTCCCGATTATCACCGCACTGGCAGCTATCGTCGTAGGGATATTAGCCGGATACTTTTGGCACTATGCCCAAAGTGCGATCGATACCTTTTCCCATGCCATTATCAATCTCAATGAGATCGGTACCTTCATCTACGGTATGCTCAATCGGATGCTGATTCCGTTGGGACTGCATCATATTCTCAACTCTGTATTTTATTTCCAACTCGGTGAGTATGAGTACGTTAAAGAGGGAGTAACCGTCGTCGCCAACGGTGATCTCCACCGCTTCTTCGCCGGTGATCCGAGTGCTGGTGTCTATATGGCAGGATTTTATATTATTATGATGTTTGGACTCCCGGCTCTTGCCCTTGCCATCTATATCAGCACCCCAAAAAGCGAATGCAAAAAAGCCGGAGCCATCCTCGCCGGAGTCGCCCTCACCTCATTCCTCACCGGAATCACGGAACCGTTAGAGTTTCTCTTCCTCTTTATCGCCCCGGTTCTCTTCCTGCTCCATGCGATCTTAACCGGACTCGCCTTGGCAACGGCACACTTTTTAGACATCCACCACGGATTCGGCTTCTCCGC